>JAQBXG010000054.1 GCA_027625125.1 Pseudomonadota bacterium | reverse complement strand
TCGAGCGCGACGGCGCGGCCACCGCCGTCGGTGATCGCCGCCGCCGCGGCGTTGGCGGCGGCGGCCGAGGTGCGGTAGTGCAGGGCGATGCGCCATCCGTCGGCGGCGAGGGATTGCGCCACCGCGCGGCCGATGCGGGTGCCGCCGCCGGTGATCAGCGCCGTCCGGTTGCGGTTGCTGTTCGTGGCCATGCCTGCGCCCGCGCCGCTACAGCGGCCAGTTCCGCACTGCCCATTCCGGCACGTGCAGAAGCTCGGCGGCGATATAGACGGCGAACATGGCGACAAACACGATGCCGCCGGCGCGCCCGACCACGCGGCGACGGAGGGCGAACGGAATCAACAGCAGCGACGTCGCGATCATCACCCAGATGTCGAACCGCAAGGTTTCCAGACCCACCGACACGGGGGCGATGATCGCGGTGACGCCCAGGACGCCAAGGATGTTGAACAGGTTGCTGCCGACGACGTTGCCGATCGCGACATCGCCGTGGCGGCGGATCGCCGCAACCACCGACGTCGTCAACTCGGGAAACGACGTGCCGACCCCGACCATCACCACCCCCACCACCTTTTCCGACACCCCCAGACTGAGCGCGATATCCACTGCCGCCGGCAGCAGGACATAGGAGCCAGCCCAAAGGGCGGCGATGCCGGCCGGCACGAACATCAACGATGTGACGAGACCGTGGGGGGCCGGGTGGGCGTCGTCGTAGTCGGCGATCGATTCGGACGGCGGCCGCCCGCGCGCCTGGCGGATCGACGCCACAATATAGGCCAGCAGCAGCCCGAACAGGACGCCGCCCTGCCAGCGTTCGACTGTGCCGTCGACCGCGAAGAACAACATCAGAAAGCTGGCCGCCAGCATCAGGTCCACGTCGCGGACTACCGACGATATGCGGGATCCGGCGGTATAGATCATCGCCGGCAGGCCCAGGACCAGCAGCACGTTGGTGATGTTGCTGCCGACGATCGTGCCGACCGCGACGCCGCTGGAGCCGCTGAGAACCGCGCCCACCGAGACGACCAGTTCCGGTGTCGATGTTCCGAAGGCGACGACGGTAAGACCGATGATCAGCGGCGAGACGCGGAGCTGGCGGGAGATCGACACGGACCCGCGCACCAGCAGTTCCCCGCCGGCGACGAGCACGATCAGGCCTCCGATCAATTGCAGGTATTCCATTGACCTTGCGCCGGGCTGCCGGGCGGACGGGCTCCCGCCGGGCGGCGGGGCGCTGGGGGTGAGGTTGGGTCAGGCAGGGGATTCGGCAAGGTCGGCGGCGGCAATTACCATGTCGCGCAGCGTGACGATGCCGACGACGTTGCGGTCGTGATCGACGACGACGGCCCGGGATTGACCGAAGCGCACCAGCATGCGGACGGCGTACTTGATGTCCATCTCCGCCGGAACGTTCAACGCCGGCTTCGTCATCACCTCGTAGACATCGACGCGGTCGATGCTGCGGCTTCGGGCGATGACCTCGCGGCCGATGTCCTGGATGTCGACGATTGCCGGTTCATCGCCGGGGTCGCGGCGCGGGATGACCAGCGAACTGACATTGCGGTCGCGCATCTGCCGCATTGCCTGGCGCACCGACGCCATCGGGTCGGCGTATTCGATGTTCCGCGCCATGACCTGGCTGACGGTCAGGGTTTCGTGGCGTGGCTGGGTCATAGGTCTTCCTCGATTTCCTCGGCGAGCGCCTTGTGCTGGGTGGAAAGGCCGATCGCGTCCTCGATGGCGATCTGGAACGCGATGCCGGTGCCGTGGGCGGTGTCGAATTTGCCGGCGCGGGAAACCTCTTCCAGAATCTCGCGCGCCCGCTGTTCCGCCACCAGAAACAGCAACAGATCGCGCTGGCCGCTGAGGTCCAGTCCGAGGAACGTCTTTTGCGGCGTCAACCCCTCGCCGCGCGCCGACGTGATGACGGTGCAGCCGGTCGCCCCGGCGGCCCGTGCGGCCTCGAGAATGCCGTCGGTGAGACTGTCCTCGGCCAGCGCCATGATCAGCTTGAATCGCATTTTTACCTCCGTCGCAACTTCTGCATCGCCGCGGCCGCCTGGGCATACGCAAGGACGGCGATGATCGGGAACAAGCACGCGAGGGCGATCAAGCCAAAGCCGTCCAACAGCGGGCTGCGGCCCGGAATCACCGAAGCAAGTCCGACCCCAAGCGCCGCGACCACCGGCACCGTCACCGTCGAGGTCGTGACGCCGCCCGAGTCATACGCCAGCGGGATAATGGCGCGATCCGCGAACAGAGTCTGCACCAGCACGATCAAATAGCCGGCGATGATAAAGCCGGGCAGGGGCGCGCCAAGCACGATGCGGAGCGTCCCGAGGGCGATGCCGACGGCGGCGCCGATGCCGACCGCGATTCGCAGCCCCCAGACGCCGATGCCGCCGCCCGATACCTCGTTGGCCTTCAACGCCACGGCGATCAGCGACGGCTCGGCGACCGTGGTCGCGAAGCCGATGGCGGCGGCGAAGGCGTAGACCCAGCCGTAGTTCCGCCAATGCACGCCGCCCAATGCCAGTTCCGGCGCGGCGAGTTGCGCCGCCATCACCCGGCCCAGCGGAAACAGCGCCTTTTCCAGCCCGACCAGGAACAGGGTGATGCCGATCAGCACGTAAATGCCGCCGACCAGAATCCGCCGCGCATGGGGCAGAGGGCGGCGCAGCGCGACGAGCCAGAAGCCGCCCAGAACGACGACCAGCGGCACGACGTTGAGCACCGTGTCGAGCCCGGTCGTCCACAGCAGCGCCAGGAATCCGGTGTCCTCAGCCATGCAGCACGATCCCGAAGACCATGACGAACAGGATCGGCGTCAGGCTGGCCAGCGCGATCAGACCGAACCCATCGACCAGCGGCGAACGGCCGCGGATGGCGCCGGCGAGGCCGACGCCGAGCGCCGTGACCAGCGGCACGGTGATCGTCGAAGTGGTGACGCCGCCGGAATCATAGGCCACGGCGATGATCTCGGGCGGTGCTACGGCCGTGACGGCGATGACCAGGCCGTAGCCACCGAGGATCAGCCAAGGCAGCGGCCAGCCGCGCAGAATTCGCAACACCCCCAGCACCAGCGCGGCGCCGACGGAGAATGCCACCGTCAGGCGCAACGCCAGGGCATAGGCATCGCGGGACCCATCGTCGTCGGCAATCGCGCCGGCGCCCGCGGCGACCCGCGCCGCCTCGTGGGCGACGGCGGTCAGCGACGGTTCCGCCGCCGTGGTGGCGAATCCGAGTGCGAACGCAAAGGCGAACAGCCACAGTGCGCTGCCCTTGACGGCGAACGCATCCGCCATCGCCTCGCCGAGCGGAAACAGGCTGATCGACAGACCGCGCAGAAACAGCGCCAGACCGGCCATGACCAGCAAAGCGCCGAGCAGAAGTTCGGCGGCGTCGGGCAGCGGTTGGCGCAGCACGGCGATCTGAAAGAACGCCACGACGACGACGATCGGCGCCAGATCGCGGGACGATGCAGCGATCTGGTGAAGGAGCTCGATGCCGGATCGGATCACGTACCTGTACCGCGCGGCGAAGGGAGCGCCGATTTGCGGCGTGCGGGCGGTGGATGTCAAGAAAGGGCCGGAATCTCCTTGCATGGCCGCGGCAGGGCTGAAACCATACGCGTTCGGCGTGTGGCGCAGGTTGCGCCTGGTCGCCGCAAGAAACCAGGATTCGCGGAGGTTTCGATGCGCGCAAGTCCGCCATCCGGCCCCCGGAGCGTTGCGCTCGTGGGTCCGTATCTTTCCGGCAAGACCTCGCTGCTGGAAAGCATACTGTTGGTCACCGGAAAAATTCAGCGTTTGGGCAAGGTCGCCGACGGCAGCACGGTCGGAGATTCTTCGCAGGAATCCCGCGAACGCGGCATGGGCGTCGAGTTGAACGTCGCGACGACCGACTTCATGGATTTGACGTTCACGATTCTGGACTGCCCCGGTTCGGTTGAATTCGCCCAGGAATCGGCAGATGCGCTGGTCGGCGCCGACGCGGTGGTGGTCGTATGCGAGCCGGAGCCGGAAAAAGCCGCCGCGTTGCAGCCGATTTTGAAACGGCTGGACGATCTGGAACTGCCGCGGGTGCTGTTCGTCAACAAGATCGAGCGCGCCAGCGGCCGCGTGCGCGATCTGCTGGAGGCGCTGCAGGCGACCTCGTCGCTGCCGCTGGTGCTGCGCCAGGTGCCGATCCGCGACGGCGAGACCATCACCGGCTATGTCGATCTGGCCAGCGAGCGGGCCTATGTCTACAAGCCGGGCAAGGTGTCGGAGCGCATCGAATTGCCGGCCGACATGTCGGAGCGCAAATCCGAAGCGCGTTACGAGATGTTGGAGAAGCTCGCCGACTTCGACGACAAGCTGATGGAAGAACTGCTGGAGGATGTCGATCCGCCCCAGGACGAGGTGTTCGACCAACTGTCAAAGGACTTCGCCGCGGGGCTGGTGGTGCCGGTGCTGTTGGGGTCCGCCGAGCAGGTGAACGGAATCCACCGCCTGCTGAAGGCGCTGCGCCACGAGGCGCCGCCGGCGGCGGCGGCGGCGAAGCGGCGCGGCCTGGATGAGGACGGCGAGACCGTCGCCCAGGTGCTGAAGACCTATCACACCGCCCGCGGCGGCAAGCTTTCGGTGGCGCGAATCTGGCGCGGCGCGCTGGCGGATGGCGCGCATCTGAACGGCGAGCGGGTATCGGGGCTGTTTCGCATGCTGGGTCTGCAAACCGAAAAGGTGCACGAAGCGGGTGCCGGCGACATCGTCGGACTGGGGCGGCTGGAATCGGTGCGAACCGGCGACACGCTGACACCGGCCAAGGACTCCGACTTTGCATTGCCTCGGGCGGAGGTGCCGCAACCGTTGTACGCGCTGACCCTGCACGCCGCCGACCGCAACGACGAGGTGAAACTTTCCGGCTCGATCGCCAAACTGCTGGAGGAATACCGCTCGCTGCACTTCCTGCATGATGACGACACCAACGAATGGATTCTGTCCGGCGCCGGAGAGATTCATTTGCGGGTGGCGGCGGATCGACTGAAAAGCAAATCCGGCCTGTCGGTCGAAATGGGAACGCCGAAGATTCCGTACAAGGAAGCGATCAAGAAGCCGGTCACCCAGCGGGCGCGATTCAAACGTCAATCCGGCGGCCATGGCCAATTCGGCGATGTCGAGCTGGCGATCAAGCCGCTGCCGCGCGGAGCCGGGTTTGCATTCGAGAACGCCAGCGTCGGCGGTGTCGTACCGAAGACGTTCATTCCGGCGGTGGAGGCCGGAGTGGTCGAGTATCTGAAAAAAGGGCCGCTGGGATTTCCGCTCGTCGACATCTCCGTGACGTTGACCGACGGTCAGCATCATTCGGTCGACAGTTCGGAAATCGCCTTCAAGACCGCCGCCCGCATGGCGATGCAGGAGGGCGTGCCGAAGTGCACGCCGGTGTTGCTGGAGCCGATCCTGCATGTGCAAATCGCGGTCCCCAGCGACCAGACGTCGAAGGTCAATTCGCTGATCAGCAGCCGCCGCGGCCAGATTCTGGGATTTGACGCCCGCGCCGGATGGCCGGGATGGGACGTGGTGTCGGCGCATATCCCCCAGGCCGATACGCTGGATTTGATTATCGAGTTGCGGTCGCTGTCGGCGGGCGTCGGCAGCTTTACGTCGCGGTTCGATCATTTGCAGGAGTTGTCGGGGCGGCTCGCCGACGAGGTCGTTTCCGCGCACAACGTGACGGAATAACGGCCGCATTCACCATGAAGTGTGTTGCCCGTGTGGTCGCGCGTCCATACATGCTGAGTCGGTCGGACGCGTGGTCACAAGGATGGTTGCGATGTTGATTCGAATGGCGAACGGCTGGGAATTGCCCGACAGCGCCGTGACGCCGGAGGCGGCGTGGCTGGACCGGCGAACGTTGATGCGGGGCGCGGCGGCGGGATCGATCCTTGCCGCGGGCTCGCCGTTCGCGGGCGCGGTGGCGGCGGTGGACGATCCTTCGGCGCACCTGTATCCGGCGAAGCGGAACGGCGAATATTCGGTCGAGCGGGAGATTACGCCCGAGGCCGTCGCGACCACGTTCAACAACTTTTATGAGTTTGGATCGTCGAAGGACATCTGGCGCGAGGCGCAGGCGCAACCGCTGCGCCCGTGGCAGGTGCGGATCGACGGACTGGTCGAGCAGCCGAAGACGCTGGACATCGACGAGCTGTTGCAGCGGGTGGCGCTGGAGGAGCGGGTCTATCGTCACCGCTGTGTCGAGCGCTGGTCGATGGTTGCGCCGTGGACCGGATTCCCGATGCGGGCGCTGGTCGAAATGGCTGCGCCGCTGTCGTCGGCGAAGTACGTGCGGATGGAAAGCTACTTCGACGCGAATCTTGTTCCACGCAACATGCGCATCTATCCGTGGCCGTATGTCGAGGGGCTGACGATCGCCGAAGCAACCAACGAGCTGGCGTTTCTGGTCACCGGCGCCTACGGCAAGCCGCTGGAGAAGCAGAACGGCGCGCCGCTCCGTCTGGCGGCGCCGTGGAAATACGGCTTCAAGTCCGGAAAATCGCTGGTGCGATTCTCGTTTACCGACGAGCGCCCGGAAAACTTCTGGCAGACGGTGAACGCGCGTGAATACGGCTTCTGGGCGAATGTGAACCCCGATGTCGCCCATCCGCGGTGGTCGCAGAAGATTGAAACCGAGCTGCACACCGGCGAAAAGCTGCCGACCTCCCTCTACAACGGCTACGGCCCATGGGTCGCCGACCTGTATTCGGGGATGAGCGGCGAGCAGTTGTTCGTGTAGGCTGGCGCATGCCCATTCGCCACAGGCAACATCGATGCTGATCCGCACCCGGCGGGGCTGGGAATTGCCCGAATCCGCCGCGACGCCGGAGGGCGTGTTCCGGGACCGCCGGCGGCTGTTGCGGAATCTGGCCGCAGGTTCGATCGCCGCCGCGTTGCCGCTGGCCGCCTGTTCGCCGGGCGAGGAAGACTCCGCCGACGCCGCCGCCCCGGCCCCGGCGTTGGCCCCGGCGCCGCGCAACCCCGCCTATACGATCGAGCGCGCGCTGACGCCGAAGGATGTCGCCGGCACCTACAACAATTTCTATGAATACGGGTCGTCAAAGGACATCTGGCAGGAAGCGCAGCGGTTGCAGGTGCGGCCGTGGGAAATCGTCATCGATGGCCTGGTCGAGCGCGAATTCACCATCGGCATCGACGACCTGTTGGCGCGCGTGGAACTGGAAGAGCGGGTTTATCGTCACCGTTGCGTCGAAGCCTGGTCGATGACCGTCGCCTGGTCCGGGTTTCCGATGCGGTCGCTGGTCGAAATGGCGGCGCCGCTTGCAAGCGCGAAATATGTTCGCATGGAGACGTTTGCGGACCGCGAGATGGCGCCGGGCCAGCGCCAGTTCTGGTATCCGTGGCCGTATGTCGAAGGCGTGACGATTGCCGAAGCGACGAACGAGCTGTCGTTTCTGGTCACCGGCGCGTATGGCGAAACTCTGCCGAAGCAACACGGCGCGCCGCTGCGGGCCGCGTTTCCGTGGAAATACGGGTTCAAACACGGCAAGTCGCTGGTTCGGATTTCGTTCGTCGAGGAACAGCCGCTGAACTTCTGGCAAGAGTTGCAAGGCCGCGAATATGGCTTCTGGGCCAATGTCCATCCCGGCGTGCCGCATCCGCGCTGGAGCCAGGACAGCGAGCGCGTGCTGGGCACCGGCGAACGCGTGGCGACGCAGCTCTTCAACGGCTACACCGAATTCGTCGCCGACCTGTACCGCGGCATGGAGGACCAGCCGATCTGGTTCTAGGCGCGGCGCCGGTCAGTCCGCGAGCACGCCCAACCGCCGCAGTTCCGCCCGCGCGCCGGCGTATGCGAATGTGCGATGGTCGCCGCCGAGAGCGGCGCGTCGCAACCATTCCGCCGCGCCGGCTTCAACACCGCCCAGCAACAGGTATTCCCCGACGAAGAACGCCGCCGTCGCCGCGCCGGACGCGCCCGTCAGGCCGTTGATCGCGCGCGCGGCGGCGTCGAGCGTCGTGTCGCCGCGATAGAGCGCCAGGACTGCCCGCTGCCACGGTTGCGCGTCGGCGTCCGGCGCCTGCAATGTCGCCGGTTCCGCAGCGCCGCTTGCGCGGCGCGTGGCAACGTATGCCCACAGCGCCCATTCCAGGGATCGCGTGCGCGCGGCGATGGTGGCGAAGTCGGCCGCGGCGTCGGCGAATGCGCCGGCGTCGAACAGCAACGACGCGCGTTCCAGCCGCGCTGCGTCCAGCGCCGGATCGGATTCGAGGGCGGCGTTGAAATCCGCCATCGCGCCGTCGGCGTCGCCCCGCTGCGCGAGGGCGATGCCGCGATTGAGCCGGGCGGAGGCATAGGCCGGGTTCAGGCCCACCGCGCGGTCGAACGCCGCGATCGCGCCTTCGCCGTCGTCGGCGCGGTGGAGCGCCACGCCGAGGTTGTTGTGCATGCTCGGATCGTCGGGGGCCAGCGCCGCGGCCCGGCGGAAATCCTCGACGGCCGGGGCGGGGTCGTCGGACTGTGACCGCGCGATTCCCCGCGCCGCGAACGCCGCCGCCTGGTCCGGCAGGCGCAGCACGGCCTGGTCCAGATCCGCCCGCGCCGCCGCCGGGTCCGCCAATGCCAGGCGGGCGAGGCCGCGTTGCAGATACGCCGGGCCGAACGTGCGATCCAGGGCCAGGACGGCGTCGAGGTCGGCGACCGCGCCGGCGAGGTCGCCGGACTCGGTCAGAAGCCGCGCCCGCGCCATCAGCGTGTCGATCGCCGGGGTGATGCGGATCGACTGTGACAGATCGGCCAGCGCCGCGACGGTTTCTCCTGCCGCCTGCCGCGCCGACGCGCGGTTGGCCCACGCATCGGCGGCGTCCGGGTCCAGGTCGATGGCGGCGGAGAAGTCGGCGAGGGCCGCGTCGATCGCGCCGTCATTGAAGTGCGCCGCGCCACGGTTGATATGGGCGGTCACGGAATCGGGATTGAGGCGCAGCGCGGCGTTCAGGTCGGCGACCGCCCAGTCGTACAGGCCGCGCGCCAGAAACAGCGCGCCGCGGTTTTCATAGGCGGCGACGAAGTTGCGATCGAGGTCGATCGCGCGGTCGAAGTCGTTCAGCGCCGCGTCCCCGCGGCCCGCCCTTTGAAACGCCAGTCCGCGGGCGAGATAGACGGCCGGTGTTTCGGGCCGCGCGGCGACCAGCACCAGATGGTCGGCCAGCGCCAGATCGAACTGTTCGTCTGCCAGCAACGCGGCGGCGCGGCGTTCTCGAAACGCGAGGTTGGCCGGTTCCGCGGCGACGGCGCGGTTGTAGTCGGCGAGGGCGCTGCGGACCTTGCCGGTCGCCATGTGGGCGTCGCCGCGCGCGTCATAGGCCGCTGGCGACGGATCGATGTCGATGGCGGCGTCGAAGTCGGCGATGGCCGCTACAGGTTCGCCGCGCGCCAGCAGCAGCCGGCCGCGTTGCAGCAGCGCGCCGGACAGGCCGGGC
>JAQBXG010000053.1 GCA_027625125.1 Pseudomonadota bacterium | reverse complement strand
GCAGCGGAACGGGTATGTAAGCGCATGGCAGCCCCGGCAAAAAAACGCGCCCCGGCCCGACCCGTTCGGGCGAAAAAGTCCGCCCGGTCCGGTATTCCCGCAGCAGCGAACAAGCCCGCGGGCGCAAAGCCGCGCGGACGGCCCAAGACCCGCGAGGAGTGGATCACCACCGCCCGCACGCTGGCGGAGGCGTTGCCGTATATGCGGATGTTCGCGGGGCAGACGTTCGTCATCAAGTTCGGCGGCGCGGCAATGGGCGAGGAAAGCCTGACCCATACCTTTGCCCGCGACGTGATGCTGTTGAAGCAGGTCGGCATCAACCCGGTCGTCGTCCACGGCGGCGGACCGCAGATCGGCGACATGCTGAAACGGCTGGGGATTCCGAGCGCGTTTCAGGACGGGCTGCGCATCACCGACAAGGCGACGGTCGATGTGGTCGAGATGGTGCTGGCCGGCAGCATCAACAAGAACATCGTCAGCGCGATCGAGAGCGCCGGCGGCCACGCGGTCGGACTGTCGGGCAAGGACGGACGCCTGCTGGAGGCCGTCAAGCTGCGGCGGCGGCGGCGCACCGATTCAAATATCGAGAAGGTCGTCGATCTGGGATTTGTCGGCGAGCCGTCGAAAGTGCGCCCGCACATTCTGGAGCCGTTCGCGAAGACTGACATCATCCCGGTCATCGCGCCGATCGGCATCGGCGCGAAGGGCGAGACCTATAACATCAACGCCGATACCGCCGCCGGCGCGATCGCCGCGGCAGTGGACGCGAGCAAGCTGATCCTGCTGACCGACGTCGACGGGGTTTGGGACAAGGACCGAAAACTGGTCGCGCAATTGACCCTGGCCGAGGCGCGGCGGATGTTGAAGGACGGCACGTTGCAGGGCGGCATGATCCCGAAGGTCGAGACCTGTGTGCGGGCAATTCGGGCCGGCACCGGCGCCGCCCATATTCTGGACGGGCGCATTCCCCACGTGCTGTTGCTGGAAATCTTTACCGCCCACGGCGTCGGCACGATGATCCGGCCGCGCTAGCGGCCGCGCCGGATCAGGCCGCGCGATCCGCTTCTTCGCGGAAATACGTCAGGAACCAGTCCATTTCGGATTCGGCCAGCGCGTAGTTGACGCCGTCGCGGGCGTTGATCATCGCGTTGGCCGGAACCCGCGCGACCTGGCGCTGCAATTGCATCGCCCCGCGGGCAGTGAGACCCGCCTTCCACGCGATCGCCGTGACCGCCTTGCCCGAGCGGGCGTCGAGCATCAGGTTGACGATCTGCACCGGCACACCAGCGCGAATCGCCAGCGCCTCGGAGACGAAGCCGCGCTGGCCCTGGTCCGCCGCCTGGATCACGGTGTCTTCGTTCAGGCGGCCCTGGCCGTGCAGCGCCGCCACGCGCTCGGCGACCGACGTGCCCATCGAATCCTGGTCTTCCTTGATGCGCCGTTTGACCGCATCGGTCACGTGGCGGGCGGTTTCGTCGTCGAGTTCGTGTTCGCGGCGCAGCACGTCGAGGATCGCCGTGCTGACGAATCCGGCGATGCGGCGGATGGCCCCCATCGACAGGCCGGAGCGGCGCGCCAGCGGATCATGCAGCGAGTCGGCTTTTTCCGCCTGGTCGATGATGCGGTCGAGGGTGTCTTCGCGCACCTGGGCATTCGGATTGCGCAACAGCGCCGCCACCGCCGGAATGTCGTTTGCGGCGACGATCGCCTTTGCCACCTTGTCGCTGACCTTGCGCCGCTTTGCGATCACCTCGATGCCGCCGTCGGCGATGCCCGCGGCGATCAGTTCGAGGAGGTCGGAGTCGCTCAACAGCGGCGAGTATTCGAGAATCGGCGCGGCGACGATCAATTCGATATCGCGGGCGAGCCGATTCACCACGTCCTTTGGCGCGTTGGTCGCCGACTTGATTTCCTCGGCGATGATCTGCCGCACCCGCGGCAACTGGTCCTGGGCGAGGATCGTCAGAATCTGGAACGTCAGGTCGAGCAGCTTTTCGTTTTGTTGATCGGACAGGCCGGGGACGAGGCGGCCGATCTTGAGCGCCAGGTCGGTGCGGACATCGTCGTCTTCGTCGCGGGCCAGCAGCAGGTCGGCGTGCCGCGGGGTCGTGTTGTTGGACGCGATCTTTTGGCGCACGTCCGCCCGTTTGTCCTCGGCCAGGTAGTACAAGATCTCCGGCGCCAGGTCTTCGCGCTCCGCCAGTTCGCGGCGCACCCGCGCATCCGCGTGGCGGGCGAATTTCTTGGCCTGGTCGTAGGTGAGGGTTTCAGGCACCCGTCCCTTGGGTCGCAGCCAGCCGAACAAATTATTGCTCCCGGTCGATGCCGGAAACGGCAACGCGGCCTTTGCCGCCGCGCTTGGCCTGGTACATGGCGTCGTCGGCGCGGGGCAGCAACGCATCGAGGGACTCGCCCGGCTTTGAGACGGCGACGCCGATGGAAAGGCCGAGCGGCGGGCTGTCCTGTGGCGACCAGCGGGCAAGCACGCGCGCCTCGTCGAGAATCAACGACGCCTTTGCCGCCGCCGCGCCGGCATCGGATTCTTCGATCCACAGCGCGAATTCGTCGCCGCCCAATCGGGCGGTGATATCGCCGACGCGGCTGCCGGCGCCGAGGATTGCGGCGACCGCGCGGAGGACTTCGTCACCGACGCCGTGGCCGAGGAGATCGTTGACCGGCTTGAAATTGTCGATATCGACATACATCAGCGCGCCCGGCCGCCCGGTGCGATCCTGGTGCGCGAGGCGTCTGCTTACCTCGTCGAAAAACGCGCGCCGGTTGAGAAGGCCGGTCAGTTCATCGGTGCGCGACAGCCGTTCGAGCAATTCGGTGTTGGCCACCTGTTCGAGCGCGATGGCGAGGCGGTCCGCGACTTCGGCCAGCAGCGAACGGTCGTCGTCGGTATACGCCGCCGCGCCCGCAAGCCGAGCGACCGCGATCGCCCCGTTGACGCGGCCGCGATAGGCCGCCGCCGCCGCCAGAACCGGAAGCCCATCCGCGTTCGCCTGTTGCACCGCGCCCGGCCGGGCGCGATCGGCGATACGGCGGACGCCGGATTCGACCGCCGCGCGCACCGGGTCGCCGCAGCGCCACGCCACCGCAAGGCCCCCGGCATCGCCGCGGAGGATCCAGCAATGGGCGGCGCCAAGGGCATCGCTGCTGGCAGTGGCGGCGGCCGCGAGCATGTCTACCGGCGCGACTTCGTTGCGAATCGCCTCCAGAATGCGCCCGAGCAGGCGG
This sequence comes from Pseudomonadota bacterium, assembly GCA_027625125.1. Classification (GTDB taxonomy): domain Bacteria; phylum Pseudomonadota; class Alphaproteobacteria; order UBA2966; family CAIVPW01; genus JAQBXG01. The sequence goes on along the minus strand of JAQBXG010000053.1, from coordinate 6,302 downwards.
GCGCGGCTTTCGGCCCGCTTCAGGGCGGCGTCGCGCGCCCGGGCCTCGGTCACGTCCTTGGCGACGCCGCGGGCCCCGCGAAAGCCGCCGGATACGTTCGTCACCGGCACACAGGTGACAAGCAGGCAGGCGGGCGCGCCGTCGCGCGCCGCGAGCCAGACCTCGGCGTCGTCGAGGGGAATGCGGGAATCGAACGGGAAGACTTCCGGCTCCGCCCGCCCCTCGGCCAGCAGGTCGTAGGCCCGGCGGCCGTTCAATTCCTGGGCCGTGTAACCGATGGCCCCCCGCGTCGACACGAAGGTGAACTTGCCGTCGGGGTCGGTTTCCCACGCAAAATCCGACGAGGCGTTGACGAGATCGCGGAACAGGCGGCGCGACTCGACCAGTGCGTCGATGAATCCGCGCTCGACCGTGGTTTCGCGCCCCAGCAACAAAACCCGCGCGGCGCCGTCGGCGGCGGTCAGCGGCAGCAGCGAAACATCGAGCGCAACGCTGTCTTTGCCGCCACCGGCCAGAGTCACTTCGCGCACCGCCGCCGCATGATCGGCGAGCGCGGCGGACACCGCGGCGCGCAGCTCTTCGCCGCGGCCGTCGTGCAGGCTGTCGGCCAGCGCCGACCCCGTCGCGTTCGCCGACACCACGCGGCCCAGCGGGTCGAGCAGGACCGCGGGGCCGGGATAGGTTTCCAGCACGGCCTCGACATCAAGGTGCAGACGTCGCCCCGGTGCGGGCAGCACCGAAGCCGCGGCCGACCGGGAGCGATCGCGAATCATTCCGCCGCCGCTGCCTTGCGTTTGGTGCCGGAAATGCCGACGCCCGGCTTGCCGAACAGGTAGCCCTGGCCGTAGTTGACCCCGACCTGGCGGAGAAACTCGGCCACCTCTTCGGTTTCGACGTATTCGCCGACCGTTTCGATTCCCAGGTCGGAGCACAGCGTCGCCATCGACTTCAGGAATGCCTTGCCGTTCGGCGCCGTCAGCGATTCCCGCACATAGATGCCGTCGATTTTTACGAAATCCACTTCGAGCGCGCGCAGGTATTGGTACGCCGCGGCGCCGGCGCCGAAATCGTCAAGGCAGATATGGTGGCCGAGGCGGCGGATCGCCTGGAGGATATTGTTCGTCGATTCGAGGTCGCCGATTTTTGCCGACTCGGTGACTTCGAACATCAGCTCTTTGCGAATGTCGCCGCAGTCCTTCAGGACCGTGTGCAGCTCCTTGATGAACGCCGCGTTTTCGATCGAGCGCCCCGAAAGGTTGACGGCAATCGACAGCGAATCGCCCCGATGCAGCCCAACCTTGATCTTGGTGATGACCTTGTTGACCATCGCAAGATCGAACTCGTTGATGATCCCTGCTTCCTCGGCGAACGTGATCAATTCGAACGGCGATGCCTCGACGCCGGATTGGTGCGGGCGCACCAGGGCCTCGTAGTGATGGACCTTGCGGCTCTTCAGATCGACGATGGGCTGAAACAGGGCGTCGAAGCTGGACGACGAAATCATTTTCTTGAATTGCGCGATCTTGACGCGGGTTTCCTCCAGCATCTCCTTGTAGCCGCCGGCGAGCTCGGTGACGGTAAACTCGCCTTTTGTGTCGGAGAATTTGTTGATCGTGTAGAGCAGCGCCTTGGCGTTGTCTCCTTCGGACATCGCCTCGGCATCCAGATCGATGGTGGCGGCGGCGACCGCAAGACCCTTGCCGCCGGGGTCGGCGGAGCGGGTCCGATCGGCGATCGAGCTTTTCAGGGCGTCGATATCGAGGCCGGCTTCGTGGACCAGTCCGTATTTGTCGGCGGAGATTTGACCGGCCGACTGGCCGTTGACCGAATTCGCCTGAAGGTGCGCGGCGATCTCGGCGATCACGTTTTCCGCCGACTTTTTGTCGAGGCGGTCGGTCAGTTCGGCGATGCCTTCGATGTCGAGCAGGGTCATGTTGTAGTTTTGACCCGACTCCTTGCCCGCCTTCAGGGCCTGTTGCGCAACATCGGCGAAGGCGTCTTTCTTCAAAAGCCCGGTTTCTTCGTCGACCGCCGCGGGATTGGATGCGGCGGACGGCATCATCCGCTGGGCGCTGACGGCGATATAGGTGCGGCCGCCGCGCGTCGGCAAATGCGTGCCGTTGGCGACGACGCGTGCGACGTGCTTGCCTTCGCGTTTGAACCGCAGTGTGACGGGACCGAAGCGGCCCTGCCGCTTGGCCGTCTCCAGCGCCGCATTCAGCATCGGCCGGTCGCGGGAAACGACCAGCTCGGACAGCGCCCTGCCGGCGAGAGACTCGGCCGGGGCCGACGCAAGCCACTGCACCGCGCCGCTGGCGTAGACGATGGTGCGGGAGGTATCGAGCTCGAAAAACGCGTCCGATGTGGCGAATGCAAAGGCCACGAAGCGGTCCCGTTCATACTTCAGATCAGCCGGGGCATCGCCCATAGTTGCGTCCCAGGTGCGGCCGGGCAGTTGCAGCCGTCGCCCAAACACCTACCATACCGCCCCGCCCGCCACGAATCCCCCGTGCCAGATGCCGATCCCCGACCAGCTTGCCCACGTGGACGCCTGGGTGTTCGATCTCGATAACACCCTGTATCCCCACGAATCTGCGCTGTTTCCCGAAATCGACCGGCGAATCCGCGCATTCGTCGGCAACGCGCTGGGGATCGACGCGGCGGAGGCGCACCGGGTCCAGAAGCACTATTTCCGAACCTATGCGACGACGTTGCGCGGCATGGTCGAAAACCATGGCACCGATCCGCGCGCGTTTCTGGACTTTGTCCACGATATCGATCTGAGCCGGATTCAGCCGGACCCGGAGATGCGGCGCGCGCTGGCGCGGCTGCCGGGCAAGAAGATCGTGTTCACCAACGCCGACGCCAAGTACGCGGACCGCGTGCTGCACCGGCTGGGGCTGGCGGGCGCGTTTGATGCCGTGTTCGATATCGAGGCGGCGGCGTGGTTGCCGAAGCCAAACCCCGCGACCTATGCCCGCATGGTCGCCGAGACCGGAATCGACCCTGGGCGGGCCGTGTTCGTCGAGGACTTGCCGCGAAACCTGGCTCCGGCGGCAATGCTGGGCATGGTCACCGTGTGGGTGCGCAACGATGCCGAATGGGCCGCAAGCGACCCCGGTGACGCGGCGGCGGACCACGTCATCGATTCGCTGCGCCAATGGCTGTGCGGGCTGGCGGCGGAAGTCGCCCCCGGTTGACACCCTTTCGGCCCCGGCTATGTTCTGGGCGCCCGCGACCCGCCGACAACAAGGAAACAGCATGGAAGCCAAACGTCTGCAGGCCGTCATCGATGCGGCGTGGGAACAACGGGATACGGTCAACCCGGCGACGACCGGCGACGTGCGCGACGCCGTCGATTCGGCGCTGGCGGCGCTCGATGGCGGGCGGGCGCGGGTGGCCGAAAAGATCGGCGGCGAATGGGTCACGCACCAATGGCTGAAGAAGGCGGTGCTGCTGTCGTTCCGGCTGAACGAATCGAAGGTGATTTCCGGCGGGCCGGGCGGCGGCGGCTGGTACGACAAGGTGCCGCCCAAGTTCGCCGGATGGGACGCGGCGCGCTGGAAGGAGTCCGGGATTCGCGCCGTGCCCGACGCGACCGTGCGGTATTCCGCCTATGTCGCGCCGGGGGCGATCTTGATGCCGTGCTTCCTCAATCTGGGGGCGCGGGTGGATTCCGGGACAATGGTCGATACCTGGGCGACGGTCGGAAGCTGCGCGCAGGTCGGCAAGAACTGTCATATTTCGGGCGGGGCCGGGATCGGCGGGGTGCTGGAGCCGTTGCAGGCGGGGCCGGTGATTCTGGAGGACAACGTATTCATTGGCGCGCGCGCCGAAGTCGCCGAGGGGGTGATCGTCGGCGAAGGTTCGGTGTTGTCGATGGGGGTGTATATCGGCGCGTCGACGAAGATCGTCGACCGGGCGACCGGCGAGATTCACCAGGGCCGGATTCCGCCGTTTTCGGTCGTCGTGTCGGGGACGATGCCGGGCAAGCCGCTGCCGGACGGAAGCCCGGGGCCGGGCCTGTATTGCGCGGTGATCGTCAAGCGGGTCGACGAGCGCACGCGCTCCAAGACGTCCGTCAACGACCTGTTGCGGGACTGACCGCCGGCGCGGTGCAATGGCCGCCGTCGATCCCGTCGAGCTGACCACCCGGATGATTCGCTGTCCTTCGGTGACGCCGAAGGACGCGGGCGTACTGGACGTGGTCGCCGCGGAGCTGAAACGGCTGGGATTCAAATGCACGCGGTTGCCGTTCGGCGACGGCGCGGCGCGGGTCGATAACCTGTTCGCGCGGCGGGGCCACGGCGCGCCGCATTTCTGTTTCGCCGGCCACGTGGACGTGGTGCCGCCGGGCGACGAGGCGGCGTGGACGACGCCGCCGTTTGCCGGCGACGTGCGCGACGGCCAGATCTGGGGCCGGGGGGCCGCCGACATGAAGGGCGCGGTGGCGTGTTTCGTCGCGGCGGTGGCGCGGGTCGATGATATCGGCGACGGGTCGATCAGCCTGTTGCTGACCGGCGACGAGGAAGGGCCCGGCATCAACGGCACCGTCAAGGTACTGGAATGGATGGCCGAACACGGGCAGGTGCCGGACGTGGCGCTGGTCGGCGAGCCGACCAACCCGGCCGCGCTGGGGGATGCGATCAAGGTCGGGCGGCGGGGATCGATGACCGGGCGAATCCGGGTGCGGGGCACCCAGGGGCACGTGGCGTATCCGCATCTGGCCGACAATCCGGTGCCGCGCATCGTTGCGTTGCTGGCGGCGCTGACGGCGGCGCCGCTGGATACCGGCAGCGCCCGGTTCGAGGCATCGAACCTGGAGATCACGACCGTCGATGTCGGCAACCCGGCCAACAACATCATTCCCGGCGCGGCGCGGGCGGTGTTCAACATCCGCTTCAACGATCTGCATACGTCGGCGAGCCTGACCGAGCTGGTGCGGGCGCGGATGGACGCGACCGGCCACGCCTATGAACTGGAGATCGAGGTTTCGGGGGAATCGTTCCTGACGGAAGCGGGCCCGTTCACCGATCTGATTACCGAGGCGGTGCGGGACGTGACCGGCCGCGCCCCGGAACAAAGCACCGCCGGCGGCACCTCGGACGCGCGGTTCCTGACCCGGTATTGCCCGGTGGCGGAGTTCGGGCTGGTCGGCCAGACGATGCACAAGATCGACGAGCGCGTGGCCGTCGCCGATCTGGCGGCGTTGACCGACGTTTATGCCGCGATACTGCGGCGGTTTTTCGCGACGCCATGACCTGGTGGGAGGAAGCGCAACGGTCGATTGTCGCAGCGGCGCGGATGGCGCGGTTCGACGCGGGCGGGATTGCCGGATTCAACCTGACGCTGGACGGATTCTGGCGCTCGTTCGGGGCCGCCGTTCTTGTGCTGCCGTTTGCGATGCTGCTGGCGCGGGATTCGGACCCGGAAATGGCGGCGATGTCGTGGGCCGGCTGGGGCGTCGACTATGTGATTTCGTGGATCGCGTTTCCGGTGGCGATGGTGTGGGTGTCGCGGCTGTTGGGCATCACCGGGCGATATGCGACGTTCATCATCGCCTATAACTGGTCGTCGGTCGTGCAGATCGGCGTGCTGTTTCTGTTGCAGTTGTTGCACACCATCGGGTTGTTGACCGGCGAGTTGCAGGCTTTGGTTCTGTTGCTCGCGTACCTGTATCTGTTGGGTTACAGCGTGTTCGTCGCCCGCGTCGCGGCCGGGGTGCCGTGGCTGACCGCCTCGGGACTGGTGGCGCTGGACCTGGCGCTGTCGCTGGCGCTGCTGCGCGGGGTTGCGGCACTTTTTCCCGGAGCTTGACTCTTTCAAGCGGCCGGAAAAAGAAATCGAAAAACGTTCCGGGCGCCTGACTCTCGCTGGCGGCCGGAAAAAGAAAACGAACAGGGTTCCGGGCGCTGGAACGGATCAGGCGTCTATCCGTTCAGCCGGATTCCGGGTAGATCGCTTCGAGAAAATAAAGGCCGTGGGCCGGAGCGGTCTGGCCGCATTGGGCGCGGTCACGGGCGGCCAGGGCAGCGGCGACGCTGTCGGCGTCGCGTTTGCCTTCGCCGACCTGGACCAGCGTGCCGGCCATTGCGCGGACCTGGTTGTGCAAGAACGACCGCGCCGCCGCCAGCACCCAGACTTCCTCGCCGTCGCGGCGGACCTCGAGCGAATCCAGAGTCTTTACCGGTGAATCCGACTGGCAATGGACGCTGCGGAAGGTCGTGAAATCGTGGCGGCCGACCAGGCGCTGGGCGGCGGCGTGCATCGCCGCCGCATCGAGCGGCGGCAAGACATGCCAG
>JAQBXG010000052.1 GCA_027625125.1 Pseudomonadota bacterium | reverse complement strand
GAGCAATGACCGCTGACGCAGGAAGGCCCCCCGCGGGGGGCCTTCCTGCCATCAGCCGTGATGCACTTTATACTCCGGCGCACCGATGCATTTTTACTCCGGCGTTGACAGCTGCCGCATCTGGTCCCAGCCGGATACCGGCCCGATCCCCGGCACGCGCCGGTTGTCGGCGCGGCGCCAGACAATCCCGCGCCGCGACATCTGTTCGGCGATCGAAGGTCCGCCGTCGGTGCGGAAAATCGACGGATCGGCGACGCCATACGCAAACCGCTCGCCGCCGTCTCGCGCAGCAATTCCCTCGGCAATCTGTACGTTGGACAGTTTCAGGCCCAGGTTCGGCCCCCGCGCCCCGTACCATTCGCGGGTGCGAATCAATGCGCCGCGCGGAATGACCGCGCCGTCCGGGTGCGGCGTATCCTCGCCGGCCACAGCCCACCATCCGACCGAAAACGGACTCGCCGACCCCCAGTCGAACGAGCGAAACCTCGTCCACCACCCCGGAATCGCAAACGGACGGATCACATGGCGCGCGGTTGACCAGCAATCAAAATAAGCGCCCTCGACAACGTTCCAGTCGCCGTTCTCCATCGCTTGCACCAACGCCGCCGAGCCGAGACCGCGCAGTCGTGCGCGATATTCCGGATCGTCGTCGGCCATGGCAGGATTGTCGTCCAGCCGCGCCGGAATGTACTGCCGCAGCATTCCGCCTTCCGCGTCCCGCATGCGACGCAATTCCATCGGCGCCGCAACATCCACGAATGCCGCCTTGACCCAGTGATGCCCCGGCCCGCCGGGGTTCGAGCCGCACAGCACGCGCGGAAAACGCCCGGAATATCCCGCGGGCAGTTCGGGCAACCCGACGGCGCGGACGCGGCCACGCAAAAAGCGATAGATCGGCTCGGAGAAATGCGTCAGCTCATCGACCAGAAGCACGTGAATCTCCGCCCCGGCGTAATTGAAGCGGTCCTTGTCGTGCTGACAGTGGCAAAGATAGATGCGGCTACCGTTCCAGAACCGAACGACGCCTTCGACGATCTCGACGAATCCGGCGGCGACCCAGGGCGCCAACAGGACGCGAAAGCCCTTTGGGCCTTCCATGTGATTCTTCAGCAGATCCGGTAGCTTGCGCCGAAACAGATAGATTTGCAGTCCGGCGATTGCCGTTGCCCACAGGATCGCCGCCGCCCGCATCAGGTGCGACTTGCCGCCTCCCGCCGCGCCGCCGTACAGAACCTCGGTGGCCGCCGTCGTAAGCGCCACGGCCTGCTTTGGATGCAGCGCAAGGTCGATGCGCGCCGGTTCAACCGGCGCCGTCCGCCTCATGGTCCTCCCGCAGCGTGACGTTCAGGATCGGCGCCAGAGACCCACCGCCGACCAGGTGCGTTTCGGTCCGTTCCCGGAATGTGGCGGGGCGCCGCGCCTTCAGCAGCATCACCAGCAGCGAATCCGAGTATGCCTTCCGCACCCCGACCGCCTTGCCGCCGTAATAGACGGACTCGTCGACGCCGTGATACGCGCGACGCACCGCCTCGTCTTCCAGCGCGTCGGTCCCCATCTCCAGCGCGGCGTCCCACTCGGCAGCAAACGCCGGGTCCGCACTTCGCCAGTTGTAGGCGGTCCGGCGCGCAAGTCCGCTGACTTCACAGGCTGCAAAAATGCTCGCAAGTTCGGACAAGACATCCAGGAACGCACGCCGCAGCGCCGCGTCCTGCTTCGCGGACCGAGCCATCGCCACCTCCTGTTCCTGGGTGCGCGCCCGCCGATCGCGGACGCATCGACGCCGATCTAAGGCGGCGGTCGCTGCGACAGCGCCGCAAGCGCGTCGTCGGCGCCGTCCAGCATCGATAGAAGTTCGGCGATGATCCCAGGCACGATCTACATTGCCTCGTCCCGCGGCATACCGGCGCGCAGCCGCGGGTCATATAACGTGCGCAACAGAATCAGATCGTTGATTGTCGGCTCGTCCGCAAACAGTTGCGCCGGGCCGAGAATCGAACCGGAAAACGTCGTTGCATGGTCACGAAACCCCAGCAAATGCAGAAGTTCGTGGCCAACGCAGTCGCGTGTCCTGGCCGTCGACATGCCGGTCCGGATCAAGATCAGGGTTCGGGCCGGATATGTGGAACAGGTCGACTCATCGACCCGATACGGAAACGCTGTTCTCGCGGCGACATCCTGATAGCTTTGCGCCGAAAGAATCAACAACCTCTCGTTCGGCTCGCCCGGATCCGGCGGCAACAGAATTTCGATCGGCAATGCCGCAACTTCGGAGAAGGTAGAAACGATCTTGGGAAGCACCTCCGCGCCGGCGGGCAGGTCCCCGACAACCCGCAATCGGATCGGCCGCTCCCACTTCTCCAACCGTTCGTTTTGCGGATAGTCGTTGCCGCCAAACGTCACTGTCCGAAATGTTTCAACCAGCACGTCGGCGTCCGCCGGGACCGAAACAACGCGCACGACCTCCAGGTATCCACTGACCGCGATCTCCCCAGCCTAAAGCGCGGCAACAATCAGCAGTACGGCAAGGACTCGAACGAGCATTCGGCTCGTCCATGGATTTATTTAGGGTCCTTGCCAAACGCGAAATCTTGCTCCGATTCAACGCGGCATCAATCAGGCGTCGCGAACCAACCTCCAAAATCCCGGATCCTTCATCCCAGCCGGAATCCGGCCGGAAATGTACTCCGCCATTGCTTCCGCTTCCCGCTGTGCAGCCGCCGCCTCTTCTCGGACTTCGTCCTCCATTCGGCCCTTCGACCAATCGACAACCGCGCCGGGAACCACTTCCCGCACATCACCGTCGATGCCAGTCACAACCGGCACCGGTCGGTATTGGCCCACATCCTGCACCCATTCGCCCGACCGGTCACGACGACCGCTGTTTGGAGACGTTTGCGCTCAAACCAGCGGCCGAAGTTGGGGCTAACCTGCAACCATCGATTCCCGGCGCGCAAACAAAAACGCCCGCGGCCAATTTCTGGCGGCGGGCGGCAGATGCAATACTGCACCGTAACGATAGCGCCTCTTCTACCGGAACATGCCGCCAGAGTCAAGGATTTCGTGTGGCGCCGATCGCTTCGTGGCGCAACAAACCGTCACGACAGCTCCCCGCAAACGCGGGCGATGCGGGCGCACGCTTCCGTCAACGCCTTCGCCGAGGTCGCATACGAAATCCGGAAATACGGCTCCAGCCCGAACGCCGTCCCCTGCACGGCGGCCACGTCACCCGCTTCCAACAGGTACGCGACAAAATCCGAATCGTTCCCGATCACGTTGCCATCCGGCGTCCGTTTGCCGATTGCACCGGCGCAGGACGGATACACATAAAACGCGCCCTCCGGCACCGCGCACGACAATCCGTCGATCGCGTTCAGCTTTTCGACCACCAGGTCCCGCCGCGAACGAAATTGCGCGAGCCAGTCGTCCAGAAATCCCATCGGCCCATTCAGCGCCGCCACCGCCGCCGCCTGGCTGATCGAACTGGTGTGGGTCGAGCTTTGCGACTGCACCTTCGCCATCGTCTTGATCAATTCGGCGGGTCCGCCGGCGTATCCCACCCGCCAGCCCGTCATCGAAAATGCCTTCGATACCCCGTTTATCGACAGCACCCGATCTTTCAAGTCCGGCGCGACCTGCGCCAGCGTCCGGAACGCAAACCCGTCATAGACGATGTGTTCATAGATATCGTCGGTCATCGTCCACACGTGGGGGTGCCGGACCAGCACCTCCGCCAGGGCTTCCAGCTCGGCCCCGGTATAGGCGGCGCCGGTGGGATTGGACGGCGAGTTCAGCACCACCCATTTGGTCTTCGGAGTGATCGCCGCCTCCAGTTGCGCCGGCGTAATCTTGAATCCCTCCGCTTCCGCGGCGGGAACAATCACGGGCGTCCCCCCCGCCATCACGACGATGTCGGGATACGACACCCAATACGGCGCCGGGATGATCACTTCGTCGCCGGGGTTGATCGTCGCGATGGCCGCGTTATACAGAACCTGTTTGCCGCCGCAGCATACTGCGATGTCGTTCAGACCATATTTCAGGCCGTTTTCACGCTCGAACTTGGCAATGATCGCCTCGCGCAGGGCCTTGGTGCCGTGTACCGGCGTGTATTTCGTCTCGCCGCGGCGAATGGCCTCGATCGCCGCCTCCTTGATATGGTCCGGGGTATCGAAATCCGGCTCCCCGGCGCCAAGACCGATGACATCACGGCCTTCGGCTTTCAGCTCCGCGGCACGGGTCGTCACGGCGATGGTCGGCGACGGCTTGATCCGCGCGACGGAGTCCGAAAGAAAAGCCATGGGGTACCCTGTGAATGGGGGCGGCCGGGGGCCAAGAACGGCGGAAACCTATGCGCACTCACCCAAAGCCGCAAGGCCGACACTGATCGCTGGCGAACGCCGTCGCCACGCGGTAGAGTCACAGAATCCCGATACGTCAACTGGTTACGGGCCCAATCGGACAACAATGACAGCCAACGCCAATCCCGCAGCAACGGCCCGGATGCTGATTCTGGCCGCGGTTTTGGCATCGCCGGGCCTCGCCGCCTGTGCCGGCGACACCGACCGCGCCGAACTGTCGATCGCAGCGCCGCCACTCGCGCCCGAGGCCGTAGCGGCGGTCGACTGGGCCAACCCGGCAAACGCGCGAATCATGATGAGCGAATTCGCCTTCGCCCCCCGGCTGCCGGTATTCGTTCAGGGTCAACCGACGCGCCTCGAACTCACCAACGGCGGCGCGGTGCCGCATGTATTCTCCGCGCCAGAGTTCTTCCGCGCGGTATCAATCCGTTCCGTCGTGACCGGCCCCGCCCGCCGTCCGGTTCGCCCCGCCGGATGGCCCGACGCGGCGCTCCAGGAACTGACGCTGCGCACCGTAACCGACGTACTCGCGATGACTCCGCATGAATTGGAACTTGCGAGGGAAGGCACCAACCCGTTCAACGCTCCACCCACCGAGGCGACACCGATCGATTTCGGCGACTTGCTTGGCGATTTGCCGCTGGGGGCGTTCGATTTGGGCGCCCCGGCCGATGCGCCCGCGGTGCCGCCCGCGGCGTCCGACGCGGCGGCGCTTCCCGCGCTGCCCCCGGCGGACGGAGCGCACCTCAATCCGTTCACGATACCGGACGCCGATGCTGCGGCGGCGCCCGCTGCCCCACCCCAGCCTTTGGCGGCCGAAGCCGAGGCCCCGGCGCCGGAACCCGCGGCGCCAGAGCCGGCCATCTCCATCCCCGCCGTCCCCGAACCGGCTGCGATTGCGGAAGAAGAGGAGGCAGTGTTGCTGGCGCAATGGGGAGGTGCCGATCCGTTCGCCGAAATGAACTTTGTCCAGATTCCGCCGAATACATCCGTGTGGATCACGATGGTCCCGGTACGCACCGGGACGTTCGCGCTGGCGAACCTTCGGCCGTTCGCGCTCCTGGGCATGTCCGGAAAGATCACCGTGATCCCGCGATCCATGGTTCCACCGCTGGCGGAGATTGCCTACCCCGTCGCAAACCTCGCGTTTCTCGCGCGCGAGGCCCGCGAAGACTCCAAGGGACCGGAATCGGCGGCCGCCCCCTGATTCCGTCGCCTGCAGCACCGGTAGGCCAGGTATGACGACAGCACGGACGGAACAGGGTTTTGTTCCACCGCGTCACGACGATCTGCACGACCGCAAGGACCGCGGCGGCATCTCGTTCGATCTCGCCGCCGATTACCTGCCGACCGGCGACCAGCCGGCGGCGATCGAACAACTCGTCGCGGGGGTCGAAAACGGCGAATCCGACCAGGTGCTGCTCGGCGTCACAGGATCGGGCAAGACCTTCACGATGGCGAATGTGATCGCGCGCACCGGCCGCCCCGCGCTGATTCTCGCGCACAACAAGACTCTCGCCGCGCAACTCTACGGCGAGATGAAGAGCTATTTTCCGAATAATGCGGTCGAGTATTTCGTCTCTTACTACGACTACTATCAACCCGAAGCCTACGTTCCCCGGACCGACACCTATGTCGAGAAGGACGCCGCGATCAACGAACAGATCGATCGCCTGCGGCATTCGGCGACCAGAAGCCTGCTCGAACGCGACGATGTCATCATTGTCGCCAGCGTATCCTGCATTTACGGCATCGGCTCGGTCGAAACCTACCAGGGTATGACCATCCCGCTCCGCCAGGGCGACGCTGTCGATCGCGCCGCCTTGCTGCGGCAGCTTGTCGAGCTGCAATACCGTCGCAACGACACCGCGTTCGAGCGCGGCGCTTTCCGAGTGCGCGGTGACATCGTCGAGTTGTTCCCGGCCCACCTCGAAGACCGGGCGTGGCGGTTTTCATTGTTCGGCGACGAATTGGAATCGATCACCGAATTCGACCCGTTGACCGGCGAACGATCCGACCGCCTTGACTATGTCCGCATCTTTGCGAACTCCCATTACGTGACGCCGAAACCGACCCTGAAGCAGGCGATCGTCGGGATTCGCCGCGAACTGGAAGACCGCCTCGCCGAGTTTCGGGCCCAGGGAAAGCCGCTCGAGGCAGAACGCATCGAGCAGCGAACCCTCTTCGATCTGGAGATGATTGAGGCGACCGGCACCTGCCCGGGCATCGAGAACTACTCGCGCTACCTGACCGGCCGGCCGGCCGGAAGCCCGCCGCCGACGCTGTTCGAGTACCTTCCGTCCAATACCTTGATCATCGTCGATGAAAGCCACGCGACGGTCCCCCAAATCGGCGGCATGGCGCGCGGCGACCTGGCGCGCAAAAGCACGCTCGCCCAATATGGCTTCCGGTTGCCCAGCTGCATCGACAACCGCCCGCTCACCTTCGATGAATGGGACAGGATGCGTCCACAAACGATTTTCGTATCCGCCACACCGAATGCGTGGGAACTGGAGCGCTCCGGCGGCACATTCGCAGAGCAGGTCATTCGACCCACCGGCCTCACCGACCCGGTCTGCATCGTCCGCCCGGTCGAGCACCAGGTTGACGACCTGATGGCGGAATGTCGCGAAGCTGCCGCAAAAGGACAGCGCGTTCTGGTGACGACGCTGACAAAACGCATGGCTGAGGACCTGACCGAATTCCTGCACGAATCCGGCGTGCGGGTGCGCTATCTCCATTCCGACATCGACACGCTCGAGCGCATCGAGATTCTCCGCGATCTCCGTCTTGGTGCGTTTGATGTCCTGGTCGGCATCAACTTGCTGCGCGAAGGCCTCGACATACCGGAATGTGCGCTGGTCGCCATCCTCGACGCCGACAAGGAAGGGTTTTTGCGCTCGCGCACGTCGCTGATCCAGACGATCGGCCGCGCCGCCCGAAACGTCGACGGCCGTGCGATTCTGTATGCGGACAGAATGACTGACAGCCTTGCCGGCGCGATCGACGAAACCAACCGCCGCCGCGCCAAGCAACAGGCCTACAACGCCGCACACGGCATCTCGCCAGAATCGATCCGCAAGAACATCGGCGACATCCTCCAGGGCGTCGCCGAATCGGACTATGTCACCGTCGACACCGGCGATGACGGACCGGTCCATCTGATCGGCCACAACCTCCGGGCCCATATCGACGATCTCGACCAGCGCATGCGAACCGCCGCCGCCGAGCTGGAGTTTGAGGAAGCAGCGCGGCTTCGGGACGAAATCCACCGTCTGGAGCAGGCCGATCTCGGTCTGGGCGCCGCCGGCTCCCGCCACGCGGCGGAACACGACAGATCCCGAACGAAATCCCGCTCCACCGCGGGGCGGCCCGGAACCCGGCATCGCAAGGGGAAAGCCCAGCCACGCATGCGCTGGTAGCGCCGGTCACTCGGCCGCCTGCGGTACCGGCGCCGGAATCCTTCCGTTCCGCCACGCCACCAGCGCCGATAGTCCTTCGACCAGGGCGGCTGACTCCCGCGCGTCTCCGTCCCGCGGCCGGTCGCGCCACAACCAACCGGGAACCCGCTCATAGACGGCGACGTTGTCGACAGCGTCCTTCGACCGCCGTCCGACAGAGAACAGAACCGCGACGGCCTCGCGCCAGCGAAGCGAGATGTCGGCCAACGCACGGTCGGAAATCTCTGCCGGGGCCGGCCGCTCCGCCAGCGAAACCGGTTTTGTCCGGCCCAGCACCCGCCCGCACAAATAGGCATAGTGGCATCCGGCATCATGCTGCGGCGCCGTGATGATCCCGCGGCAAAACAGGATTCCGAGCGGATACGCGCCCAAAGCAGGGTCTCCGTTTCCGACCAGCTACTTTCGCCGCGCCTGCGCCTCCGGCGTTCCCCGGTCGATCCGGCTCCTCGGCTTCCGCCCCAACCTTCGCCGCCGCCTTGTCCCTTTCGCCATCGCCCTGCTCCGTTCGACTGATCGATACGATATGTAATGTTTGGCCCCGGGATGCCCCCGATGTCAATTCATTTCGTACTGTACACCCACCCCCTCCCCCACCTAAACTCCCACCATGATCGAAACTGCCGCAGGTCGCCTTCGTTTCCTTCGGGAGCGGAGCGAATTCCGGTCGGCCGCCGGGTTTGCGCGCCATGTCGGCGTTCCCGAAGTCACCTACCGGGCGCACGAATCCGGGCTTCGCGGTTTTGGCGAAACCCAGGCCCGGCAGTATGCGGCGGCCTTGGGCGCTCGCTGGGTCTGGCTCCTCACCGGCGAGGGACGGATCGAACCAGCGGCGGCGGCCGGGCAGTACTACCCCGACCCAGGGCGACCTCCGGGCCTCAGCGAGGTTTACGTCACCGACCTTCGTCCCACCGCCGCCGGCGAACGCGATCTGCCGGTCTACGCCAGCGCCGAAGGCGGCCCGAGCGGCATGATCGTCACCGACGAGCCGATCGACTGGGTCCGCCGGCCGGACCCGCTACTATCGGTGCGGGGCGCGTTCGCCGTCTACGTCATCGGTGATTCGATGGAACCACGCTACGAACAGGGCGACATGATCCTCGTCCACCCATCGCGGCCGGTACAGCGGGACGACGACGTGCTGCTGGTTGCCGAAGCGGAAGACGGCGGCCGTGCCGCGCTGATCAAGCGCCTGCTGGCCTGGACCGGCGAAACCTGGTCGGTCCGCCAGTACAACCCGCCACGGGACTACGATCTTCCGCGCTCCGCCTGGCAACAGATCTACGTCGTCGTCGGCAAGTACAACCGCCGTTAACCGAGGCCAATACGTATTGCATTGTTTATGATACGTATCGTAATGTTTAGGCCGATGCGGTGGGAGGACTTATTTGATGGCTTACAACCCTCGTGACCTTTCCGTGGTTGGCTATGCGAACGGGTTTACGCTTTGGCACTTTCGTAGTCGCGATCCGGCGGCGGAGTTATTGACCCGACGCTATTTCGACGACGGCGGCAAGCTGTTGCGTGCCGGCGACTTCATCCTGGTCAATCTTGAAGGGCCGTCGGTTCAGCGCGGCGGCGTTCTGGCGGTGGAATCGGTGGAGGGCGGCAGCGTGGCGGTCGCGCCGCTCGCGGGGCCATTTGGCACGCGCCCCGGCGCCTGCCATCCAGACGGGTGAGGTGCGCCGGCGACAAAGGCGGAATCGATTTCCGGTCCGGCGCGGCTCTAGGGTCCGGACTCAATTGAGCCACCATACGAGGGTTGCAGCCAGCATGATCGCCGACAGGAAGGTAT
>JAQBXG010000051.1 GCA_027625125.1 Pseudomonadota bacterium | reverse complement strand
CCGCCAAGGCCGCGGCGGCGCTGGTTCCCGCCGATCTGGAAGACCCGGGGCTGCGCAGCGAGGCGGCGGGACAGGCCGCATCGAAGGTGGCCGCCCACCCGAAGGTGCGCGCCGCGCTGTTGGCCTTTCAGCGCGGTTTTGCCGCCAATCCCCCGGCCGGCGCGGCCGGGGCAGTCGTCGATGGACGCGATATCGGCACCGTCGTGCTGCCCGAGGCCGACTTCAAGCTGTTCGTTTTCGCATCGGAAGAAGAGCGGGCGCGGCGGCGGTGGGCCGAATTGGCCGCCGCCGGCGACGCCCCGGATCCGGACAAAGTGCTGGCGGCGATGCGCGAGCGCGACCGCCGGGACGCCGGGCGCACCGTCTCGCCGCTGAAGCCGGCGGCGGGGTGCTACTTGCTTGACACCACGGATTTGGATATAGACGCTGCGTTTGCTGCCGCGAAAGCGTATATTTCCGGCCCAATCTGATTGGTTCGTTACCCAATCCGGTGACGCCTCGCGCACCGTTGCGCGGCGGCCGATTGGGTGTTTGTGTTTTGGTGCGAGCCGCGAAAGATTGCGGCCGCGACGGAGGGATGTTCAGGCGCGGATATGACGATGGGATCCACCAGCGCGGGCGCTTCGGGCGCCGAAGAAAATTTCGCCCAGCTTCTGGAAGAAGCGTACGGCGAGAATGACGGGCTGGAAGGAACAGTCGTTTCCGGCAAGATCGTCGCAATCGAAAACGACCTTGCGGTTGTCGATGTCGGTCTGAAGTCCGAGGGCCGGGTGCCCGTGAAAGAGTTTTCCGAGCGCGGCAAGCCCGCCGAGTTGCACATCGGCGATACCGTCGAAGTGTTTCTGGAACGTATGGAAAACGCCCAGGGCGAGGCGGTGCTGAGCCGGGAGAAGGCGCGGCGCGAGGAAGCCTGGGTCGAGCTTGAGGTCTTGTTCAACGAAAACAAGCGCGTGTCCGGGGTCATCTTCGGACGTGTGAAGGGCGGCTTTACCGTCGACCTGTCCGGCGCCGTGGCCTTCCTGCCCGGCAGCCAGGTGGATGTCCGCCCGGTTCGCGAACTGGGCCATCTGATGGGATCGGACCAGTGGTTCCAGATTCTGAAGATGGACCGCCGCCGCGGCAACATTGTGGTGTCGCGCCGCGCGGTGCTGGAGGAAACCCGCGCCGAGGCGCGTCACGAACTGATCTCGACGCTGACCGAGGGACAGGTCCTGGACGGTGTCGTCAAGAACGTCACCGACTATGGCGCGTTCGTCGATCTGGGCGGCATTGACGGCCTGTTGCATGTGACCGACATGGCGTGGCGGCGGGTGGTCCACCCGACCGAGGTCGTGTCGATCGGCGACACCGTAAAGGTGCAGGTGATCCGGCTGAACCCGGAGACCCAGCGCATCAGCCTGGGCATGAAGCAGTTGCAGTCGGACCCGTGGGACGGCGTCGATTCGAAATATCCGGTCGGCGCGAAATATCGCGGCCGCGTGACCAACATCACCGATTACGGCGCCTTTGTGGAGCTGGAGCCGGGGGTCGAAGGATTGGTCCATGTGTCGGAGATGAGCTGGACCAAGAAGAACGTGCACCCCGGCAAGATCGTTTCGACCAGCCAGGAAATCGAGGTGATGGTGCTGGACGTGGACCCGAACCGGCGCCGCGTCAGCCTGGGTATCAAGCAATGCACCGAGAACCCGTGGCATGCGTTCGGCGACAGCCACGAGGTCGGCACGGTCATCAAGGGCGAGATCAAGAGCATCACCGAATTCGGCCTGTTCATCGGCCTGGATGGCGGCGTCGACGGCATGGTCCATCTGTCGGATCTGTCCTGGGACCGCCCCGGCGAACAGGCCATGGCCGACTATTCCAAGGGCGATGTCGTCGAGGCCAAGGTGCTGGACGTGGACGTGGAGAAGGAGCGGATCAGCCTCGGCATCAAGCAGTTGACCGAGGACCCGTTCGCCGGCGCCGCCACCTTCAAGAAGGGCGACACCGTGACCTGTACGGTGACGGGCATCAAAGCCAACGGCCTGGAAGTGTCGATCGGCGAAGGAATCCCGGCGTTCGTCCGCAAGGGCGATCTGGCCCGCGACCGCGGCGAACAGCGCCCGGACCGGTTTTCGGTCGGCGACAAAGTGGACGCCCAGGTCACCAGCGTCGATGCGTCGGGCCGCAAGGTCGGCCTGTCGGTCAAGGCGCTGGAGATTTCCGACGAGCGCGAGGCGATGGCCCAATTCGGATCGTCGGATTCCGGCGCGAGCCTGGGCGACATCCTGGGGGCCGCATTCAAGGCCCGGGAGGACGAATCCGACGGCGACGCGCCCGCGGCGGCCAAAGCTGCGCCCAAGGCGCCCAAAAAGAAGACGCTGGCAAAGGAATCCGCTGAACCGGACGACGAATCGGCGGAAGACGCGGCGCCGACCGGCGAGTAGGCGCGACGCCGAAGGCCTGGAAGCGGAGTTCCGGCCAATTTCATGTCAATGGACGCTGACGCCATTGTCGACAGACGCCGCCTGAAGCGGCGGCTTGCGGTGTGGCGAATCCTTGCCGTCGTTGCCATCGTCGGCGCGGTCGCCGCCGTCGCCTGGCGCGGAGGCGGCGGCCCGGCGGTCGGCGACTATGTCGCGGAGCTGGACCTGAACGGCGTGCTGCTGGACGACCCCGACCGCACCGAGGCCGTGCGGGCGCTGGTCAGCGACCCGGCGGCGCGGGCGTTGCTGGTGCGGATCGACAGCCCGGGCGGCACCGCCGTCGCCGGCGAGACGCTGTATCGCGCCATCCGCGAGGTCGCCGCCGAGAAGCCGGTGGTGGCGGTGATCGCCGGCATGGGGGCGTCGGCCGGGTACCTGGTCGCGCTGGCGGCGGACCACGTCATCGCCCGTGAGACGTCGATTACCGGCTCCATCGGCGTGCGCATTCAGACCGCCGAGATTTCCGAATTGCTGGCGCGGCTGGGGGTCAGCGCCGAATCGATCAAAAGCACCGAACTAAAGGACCAGCCGTCGCCGTTCACGCCGCTGACCCCGGCCGGGCGCGCCGCTACCCAGGCGGTGGTCAACGACATGTATCGCTGGTTTGTCGATCTGGTCGCCGAGCGGCGCGGACTTTCGCCGGCGACAGCGCTGCAACTGGCCGACGGACGAATCTATTCCGGGCGGCAGGCGCAGTCGCTGAGTCTGATCGACGGCGTCGGCGGCATGCCCGAGGCGCGCACCTGGCTGCTGGAAACCCATGGGGTTTCCGACAGCCTGGAATTGCGCCCGGTGGAGCATCCGCGCGGCGTGTCGGTCACGGTGTCGCTGCTCGAAATGGCGCGAAAAACATTGTTTTCTGAGGCACTTAGGCTTGACGGGCTGTGGGCCCTCTGGCAACCTGACGCGCTCTAGGCAACGGGCAGCGGCGCGGGAGCCCACCCAGGCATGGTCAAGTCCGAACTGATCGCCCGTCTGGCGGAACGCAACCCGCACCTGTATCAGCGCGACATCGAACGCATCGTCACAGCGATTTTTGAAGAGATCTCGGCGGCGCTGGCCCGCGGCGACCGGGTCGAGTTGCGTGGCTTCGGCGCGTATTCGGTCAAGCGGCGCGGCGCCCGCATGGCCCGCAATCCGCGCACCGGCGAGGCCGTCCGCGTGGCGGAGAAGCATGTGCTGTTCTTCAAGACCGGCAAGGAACTGCGCTTGCGCCTGAACGGCGAACTTCCGGCCGGGGGCAGCGACTGAGCCAGGCAGCAATCGCCGCCGCGCCGGTCATGTTCCGACAATGACCCGATTTCTGTTCTGGTTGATCGTCCTGCCGCTTGCGGTGTTGATGGCGTTGTTCGGAGTCGCCAACAGCCAGAATATCCAGCTTGATCTGGACCCGTTGCCGATCGTGCTGACGTTGCCGTTGTATGCGACCGTTCTGGGCGCGGTGTTCATCGGCCTGTTGGTCGGCGGCGTCACGACCTGGCTCGGCCAGGGGCGGTGGCGGCGGCAGGCCCGCATGCTGAACCGCCGTGTGCGCCAGCTGGAACGCGAGTCTTCGGCCTCCCGCCGCGCTCCGCCCGTCCTGACCAACGCCCGCGGTGGCCGGGATGCGGCGCAGGGCGGCGGATGACGGCCGATAACCCCGTATTCTGCGCGCTGGATACCCGCGACCTCGCGCAAGCGCGCGGGTGGGCCCTGCAGCTTGCGGGCGCGGTCGGCGGCCTGAAACTGGGGCTGGAATTCGTCACCGCCAACGGCGCCGCGGCGGTGCGCGAATTCGCCGCCGGGCCGCTGCCGGTGTTTCTGGACCTGAAGTTCCACGACATCCCGAACACGGTCGCCGGCGCGGTGCAGTCCGCTTCGGCGTTGGGGGTGGCATACCTGACGGTCCATGCCGCCGGGGGGCGCGCGATGCTGCGGGCCGCGTGCGATGCCGCGGCAATGGCGGCGCGCCCGCCGAAGGTGCTGGCGGTGACGGTACTGACCAGCATGGACGGCGATGATCTTGCGGAGACCGGCGTCAACGCAGCGCCCGGCGACCAGGTGCTGCGCCTGGCTCGCCTGGCGCAGGAGTCCGGATGCGACGGCGCGATTTGCTCGCCCCATGAAGTTGCGGCGCTGCGCACGGCGACGGGGCCGGAGTTCTTGCTGGTGGTGCCGGGCATCCGCGCCGCCGGGCCGGTCAGTGACCAGAAACGGGTGATGACCGCCGCCGCGGCGATGGCCGCCGGGGCCGACCGGCTGGTGATCGGCCGGCCGATTACCGCCGCCGCAAACCCGCGCGCCGCCGCCCTGGCGATTGCTGCGGAAATCGGCTGAATGGCGGTTTCGGCAAAGATCTGCGGCGTAAACTCGGCGGCCGCGGCGGCGGCGGCGGTCGACGGCGGCGCGGCGTTTGTCGGGTTTATCTTCTTTCCGAGGTCGCCGCGCCATCTGGACCCGGCGGCGGCGGCGGACTTGGCCCGTCGCGTGCCGGGGCGCGTGGGCCGGGTCGGGGTATTCGTCGATCCAACCGACGCCGAACTGGCCGCCGTCGCCAACGTGCCGCTTTCGATGCTGCAACTGCACGGGGCCGAGGACCCGGCGCGGGTGGCGCACATTCGCGCCCGCACCGGGCTCAAGGTGATGAAGGCGATCGCGATCGCCGATGCCGCCGACCTGAAGCAGGCGGCGGCGTTCGCGCCGGTCGCCGACTGGTTGCTGTTCGACGCCAAACCCCCTAAAAGCATGGCCTCCGCGCTGCCCGGCGGCAACGCGCTCGCATTCGACTGGGAGATAATGCGCGGCCATCACAGCGCGCTTCCGTGGATGCTGTCGGGCGGCCTGTCGGTGGAGAACGTGGCCGAAGCGGTGCGCGTGACCGGCGCCGCCGCCGTCGACGTAAGTTCGGGCGTAGAGGACGCGCCGGGAAAGAAGAACCCGGACCGGATCCGCGCCTTCCTCGACGCCACCGCCAGGCTCTAGTTCGACGAACGCACCGAAACCCGATGTCCGACAAACGCAACAGCTATCGCACCGGCCCCGACGAGCGCGGGCATTTCGGCATGTTCGGCGGCCGATTCGTCGCCGAGACGTTGATGCCGCTGATTCTGGAACTGGAAGAAGCGTATACGGCGGCAAAAGCCGACCCGGAATTCGCCCGCGACCTGGAGTATTACTTCAAGCACTATGTCGGCCGCCCCAGCCCGCTGTACTTCGCCCAGCGGCTGACCGAGCATCTGGGCGGCGCGAAAATCTATTTCAAACGCGACGAGCTGAACCACACCGGCGCGCACAAGATCAACAATTGCATCGGCCAGATTCTTCTGGCGGTGCGGATGGGGCGCAAGCGCATCATCGCCGAGACCGGCGCCGGCCAGCACGGCGTCGCCACCGCGACGGTCGCGGCGCTGTTCGGGCTGCCCTGCACCGTGTACATGGGCGCGACCGACATCGAACGGCAGCAACCCAACGTCTTCCGCATGAAGTTGCTGGGGGCGGAGGTCAAACCGGTGACCTCGGGATCGCAGACGTTGAAGGACGCGATGAACGAGGCGTTGCGCGATTGGGTCACGAATGTCGCCGACACGTTCTATATCATCGGCACCGTCGCCGGCCCGCATCCGTATCCGGAACTGGTGCGCGATTTTCAGTCGGTCATCGGCCGCGAGACCCGCGCGCAATTGCTGGAGGCCGAGGGTCGCGGACCGGATTCGCTGGTCGCCTGTATCGGCGGCGGCTCCAACGCGATGGGGCTGTTTCATGAATTTCTCGACGACGAAGGCGTCGAAATCTATGGCGTCGAGGCGGCGGGCCACGGCATCGAGACCGGCGAGCACGCCGCTTCGCTGACCGCCGGCAAGCCCGGCGTGCTGCACGGCAACCGCACCTACCTGTTGCAGGACGACGACGGCCAGATTCTGGAGGCCCATTCGATCTCCGCCGGGCTGGACTATCCCGGCATCGGCCCGGAACATTCGTATCTGCATGACAGCGGCCGCGTGAAGTACGTGGCGGTCACCGACACCGAAGCGTTGGAGGCGTTTCAGATGTGCGCGCGTCTGGAAGGCATCCTGCCGGCGCTGGAGCCTGCCCACGCGTTGGCCCAGGTGCGGAAACTGGCGCCGGGGTTGCCCGCCGACCATCTGCTGGTGATGAACATGTGCGGCCGCGGCGACAAGGATATCTTTATCGTCGCACGGGCGCTGGGCGAGGAGCTGTGACGGCGCGGGCCGGCGGCGAGGCGCGGATCGACGCTCGGTTCGCCCAATTGCGGGACGAGGGCCGCGCGGGACTGATTGCCTTTGTCACCGCCGGGGACCCCGATCTGGCGACCTCGCTGGACGTGTGCAAGGCGCTGGCCGCCAATGGTGCCGACATCATCGAACTGGGCATGCCGTTCACCGACCCGATGGCGGACGGCCCGGCGATCCAACGCGCCAATCTGCGGGCGCTGAGATCCGGCACCACGGTTGCCCGCACGCTGGAAATGCTGCGTGCGTTCCGCACCTTCGACGCCGAAACGCCGGTGGTGTTGATGGGCTATTTCAACCCGATCTATCGCTACGGCGTAGCACGGTTTCTGCCCGACGCGCTGGCGGCAGGTTGCGACGGCCTGATCGTCGTCGATCTGCCGCCGGAGGAGGACGACGAATTGTGTCTGCCGACCCGGCAGGCGGGAATGAGCTTCGTGCGCCTGGCGACGCCGACCACCGACGACCGCCGACTTCCTGCGGTACTGGAGAACACCTCCGGGTTTGTGTATTACGTAAGCATGGCGGGGATCACCGGCGTCGGCGCCCCGGATGCGGGCGTGGTAAAACGGTCCGTGGCGCGCATTCGCGCTTCGACCGACCTGCCGATCGCGGTCGGGTTCGGAATCCGCACCGCCGACCAGGCGGCGGCGATCGCCGAATTCGCCGACGCGGCGGTGGTCGGTTCGGCGTTCGTGGATTGCATTGGCGACACCGCGAAATCCGGTGGCGACGTGGCGACGGCGGCGGGCAACCTGGCGCGGGAATTGTCCGCCGGCATTCGCGGCGCCCGGCGCAAACACGGCCGGCACGCCGGCAGCGGCGCAACAAGCGGACAGGGAGGCATGGGGCGGCGATGAACTGGTTGACAAATTTCGTGCGGCCGACGATCCGCAACCTGGTCCGCAAAAAGGACATTCCGGAAAACCTGTGGGTGAAGTGCCCGGGATGCGAAAAGATGGTGTTCCATCGCGACCTGATCGCGAACCTGCATGTGTGCCCGCATTGCGAACATCATATGCGGATCGGCGCCCGCGCCCGCCTGTCCAGCCTGTTCGACCGCGGCGAGTACGCGGTGATCCCGGTGCCCGCGGCGGTGACGGACCCGCTGAAGTTTCGCGACACCAAGCGGTATACCGAGCGGCTGAAGGAATACCGCGCCAAGACCGGCGAAGACGAGGCGACGTTGGTCGCGGCGGGCAAGCTCGGCAACATGGACGCGGTAGCGACCGTGCAGGACTTTGCGTTCGCCGGCGGATCGCTGGGAATCGCCGGCGGTGAGGCGCTGGTCGTCGCCGCTGAAGAAGCGGTGTCGCGGCGCGCGCCGCTGATCGCGTTTTCCGCGTCGGGCGGCGCGCGCATGCAGGAGGGCATCCTGTCGCTGATGCAGATGCCGCGCACGACCGTCGCGGTCAGCCGCGTGCGTGAGGCCGGACTGCCCTATCTGTTGGTGCTGACCGACCCCACGACCGGCGGCGTCACCGCGTCGTATGCGATGCTGGGCGATGTCGCGTTGGCGGAACCGGGGGCGTTGATCGCCTTTACCGGCCCTCGGGTGATCGAAAACACGATCAAGGAGAAACTGCCGGACGGATTCCAGCGCGCCGAGTTTCTGCTGGAACACGGCATGGTCGACATGGTGGTGCATCGCCGTGATCTGCGCGACATGCTGATCCGGTTGATCGGTTTGCTGTTGCCGCGGCAGGCCGCCGGCGAATCTGTCGCAGAGGATGAAGTCCTGGCGATTCCGGCGTCGCCGGAGTCCGACAGCGGCGACGCGGAGACTGCCGGTTCCGCCAATGACGGCAGCGGGATGAAACGCGCTGCGGAGTGACGCCATCCTGGAGCGGCTGACCCGGCTCCACCCAAAACGGATTGATCTCTCCCTCGGCCGCATCGAGCGGCTGCTGGCGCGGCTGGGCAATCCCGAGCGGCGCATGCCGCCGGTCGTCCACGTCGCCGGGACCAACGGCAAGGGATCGGTGGTCGCGTTCCTGCGCGCGATGCTGGAAGCGGCCGGGCATCGCGTCCATGCCTATACGTCGCCGCATCTGGTTCGATTCGCCGAACGGATTCGCCTGGCCTCCACCCCCGGTGCGTCGGCGTTCGTCGACGAGGACACGCTGGCCGCCGTACTGGCGGAGTGCGAGCAGGCCAACGGCGACGACCCGATCACGTTTTTCGAGATTACGACGGCGGCGGCGTTCGTCGCGTTTGCCCGGACCCCCGCCGACATCACGTTGCTGGAGGTCGGACTGGGCGGGCGGCTGGACGCGACCAACGTCGTCGCCCGGCCGGTCGTGACGGCGATCACGCCGGTGGCGGTGGATCACATCGAGTTTCTTGGCCCCGGATTGGCCGGGATCGCGGTCGAAAAAGCGGGAATCCTGAAGCCGGGCGCGCCCTGTGTCGTGGCGCGGCAGCAGCCCGAGGCCGAGGCCGCCATTCTGGCGCGGGCCGCCGAATGCGGCGCGCCGGCGCTGCTGCGGGGTCGCGACTGGCAGGTGGACACGCTGGACGGCCGCCAGTTCCGGGTCCGCTCCGGCGCCGGACAATGGGATCTGCCGCCACCGGGGCTGACCGGCGCGCACCAGGTCGACAATGCGGCCCAGGCGGTGGTCTGTCTGGACCACATTCCGCTGGCGGTGGACGACCACGCACGGGCCGCCGGAATACGCACAGCGGTCTGGCCGGGCCGGTTGCAGCGGCTGCACAGCGGCGCGTTGGCGCAGGCGCTGCCGGCCGGAGTCGAGCTGTGGCTGGACGGCGCCCACAATCCCGCCGCGGCCCGCGTGCTGGCGGCGGCAATGGCGGAGATCGCGGCCATGGACGCCCGGCCCCGGCCGTGGATTCTTGTCGCCGGGTTTCTGGAGACAAAGGACGCCGCCGGGTTCGTCGCCGAGTTGGGTGGCGCAGCGGACGGTCTGGTGGCGGTGCCGGTCACCGGTCACGCGGCGCATCCGCCGGCCGCG
>JAQBXG010000050.1 GCA_027625125.1 Pseudomonadota bacterium | reverse complement strand
CGCGGCCCGCCGCGACGACGAGGGCAATGGCGCTCATGGGACCGGTGCGAACACGCGGCGAGCCTATTCCGGCGGATGCTTGATGCCAAGTCCCGCAAGGCATACATGCCCGAGCGAAAGGGCTTCCTCCAGACCGACGCGCCGATCCATCCCGGCAATTCGAGCGGCGCTCTGATCGACCGAAACGGCACGCTGGTCGGGATCAATGGATCGATCATCGGCCAGGCGGGCGGCGTTCTGGCGGTCGGCGTCGTCCGGAACGGCCAGGCGCTGTTGCTTCGCATCGACGCATCGATTTGGCAGGTCCGCGCCGGAATGGTTGCCCGAGGGGCGCCGCGCCAATATATACTGCCTATTCCTTGGACAGACCTTCGGCAGTCGCACAAAAAATGAACAGAATTGCTTGGGCGCGGGGGCGCAGCGATGGTTGAACCCCGTGCGGGCATCGTGGCCGAACGGGCGCCGCCCGAAGTCGTACTGTCGGCGCTGCCCGATCCGGTGCTGTTGCTGGACGGCGATGACAGTCTCAGCTGGGTCAATCCGGCGGCGGAACAGTTCCTTGGCCTGGGTCTGGCGGCCTTGTCCGGGGCCGCGCTTGCCTCGGTCGTCAACGCCGACAGTCCGTTGATGGCGATGGTGGCCCAGGTCCGGGCGCTGGGGGCGGGACTCGCGGAACACGGCATCAGCCTCGCGGGACCAAGGATCGGGGCTCGCAATGTCGATATCCGCGTGGCGCAGATCCACGAGGCGCCGGGCCAATTGGTCGTCACCCTGCAGCCGCGGTCGATCGCCGAGGTGATGGACCGGCAATGGGTGCATCGCGGGGCGGCGCGTTCGGTGGTGGGGATCGCGCGGTTGCTGGCCCACGAGGTGAAGAATCCGCTGTCGGGCATTCGCGGCGCCGCCCAGCTTCTGGAGCAGACCGCAAGCGAGGCGGACCGGGAACTGGCGCGATTGATTCAGGATGAGACGGACCGCATCTGCGCGCTGGTCGACAACATGGACCAGTTCGCCGACGACGGAGCGGTGCAGGCGCGGCCGGTCAACCTGCATGAGGTGCTGGGCCACGTGCGCCGCCTCGCGTCCGGGGGCTTCGGCCGCGACGTGCGGTTTACCGAGCGCTACGACCCGTCGCTGCCGCCGGCCGCCGGCGACCGCAGCGCGCTGGTGCAGATCTTTCTCAATCTGGTCAAGAACGCCGCCGAGGTCGTGCCGTCGGCGGGCGGCGAAATCTTGCTGGCGACGGCCTACCGGCAGGGGGTCTGGGTGCACGTGCCCGGCACCCGCGAGCGAACGAGCCTGCCGCTGGAGGTCACCATCGCCGACAATGGACCCGGCGTTCCCGAGGAAATCCGCTCGCACCTGTTCGAGCCGTTTGTGACGACGAAGCCGGACGGCAGCGGCCTGGGGCTGGCGCTGGTCGCCAAGCTCGTGCGCGACCACGGCGGCGTCGTCGAATTTGACTGCGAACCGCCGGGCACCAGATTTCGCGTCCGTCTGCCGGTGTATGCCGGGGCGATCGACGAGGATGCCGCCGATGGCTGACGTGACGATCCTTGTCGCCGATGACGATCGGGGCATCCGAACGGTCGTCAGCGCCGCGATGAACCGCGCCGGATACGACGTCCGCGCGACATCCAACGCCTCGACGCTGTGGAACTGGATCAGCGACGGCGAAGGCGATCTGGTCATCACCGATGTCGTGATGCCGGACGGCGACGGCCTGGAACTGCTGCCACGCATCCGCAAGACCCGCCCAGATCTGCCCATCATCGTGATGAGCGCCCGCAACACCCTTGCGACGGCAGTCACCGCGACTCAGCGCGGTGCTTATGAGTACCTGCCAAAACCGTTCGATATCAACGAGTTGCTGTCTGTTGTTGAGATGGCGCTTAGCACCCAGCTGGCATCGTCCGACGGCGCTGCCGTGCCCGAGGCGGCCGAGGACGAAGCGATGCCGATCGTCGGCCGGTCTCCGGCGATGCAGGAAATTTACCGGCTGGTCGCGCGTTTGACGGATACCGATCTGACGGTGCTGATTTCGGGCGAATCCGGGACCGGCAAGGAACTGGTCGCGCGGGCGCTGCATGACTTCGGCCGCCGCCGCAAAGGACCGTTTGTCGCGGTCAATATGGCTGCGGTGCCGCGGGATCTGATCGAGGCGGAGTTGTTCGGCCATGAACGCGGCGCATTCACCGGCGCCGTTCAGCGCGGTATCGGAAAGTTCGCCCAGGCCCAGGGCGGCACGCTGTTTCTGGACGAAATCGGCGACATGCCGCTGGAGGCCCAGACCAGGCTGCTGCGGGTTCTGCAACAGGGCGAATACACCGCGGTCGGCGGCCGCCAGATGATGCGCGCCGACGTCCGGATCGTCTCTGCGACGAACCGCAAACTGCACAAACTGGTGCGGCAGGGACGGTTCCGGGAGGACCTGTTCTACCGCATCAATGTCGTGCCGATTCAGATGCCGCCACTGCGTGAGCGGACCGAGGACATTCCGGCCCTGACCCGGCATTTTCTGGCCCGATGCCGGGCCGATGGATTGCCGGCGAAGGTGCTGGCCAACGGCGCGCTTGAAGTGATGCGGGCGTATCCGTGGCCCGGCAACGTGCGCGAGCTGGAAAATCTGGTGCGGCGGCTGGTGGCGCTGCACAGCGAGGAAGTGATCACCGCCGCAATCGTGCGCGCCGATCTGATCCTGTCGGCGGCCTCTCCCGCCGAGGGCGGCGCGAGCGAGGATTCCCTCGGCGCGGCCGTCGAGCGGCATCTGGCCAGGTATTTCACCGCCCACGAGGACGGGCTGCCACCGGACGGGCTGTATGAACGAATTCTGGCCGAGGTCGAACGCCCGGTGCTGGGCATGACACTGGCGGCAACCCGCGGGAACCAGATACGCGCCGCCAAGGTGTTGGGAATGAACAGAAATACGCTGCGAAAGAAGATTCGCGAGCTGGGGGTGACGGTCAGCCGCGGCAAATAGCCGTCTTGGCGGCGCAACCGGACGCCGCCCGAGTGATGCATACGTGCAACATTGTGGTAGACTGCGATGGTGTTCCAGCGGGTTGCGGTTTGTCGATGACCACCCATGAGCATCTGATACCGGTCGGACCGGCGCGCATTCTCGGATGGGCGCGGCGGGTCGAACTCGTGCGGCGTCTGGCGCTGGCGCTGGTGCTGGCGGCGGTGTTCTCGGGCGTTCTGACGTATGCGGCGCTGTCCGGCTCGTCGCCGTTCGGTCCCGATCCGCAGACCGTGCTGATGCTGCTTCTTGTCGACCTGGTGCTGCTGCTGTCGCTGGGCGGGGTGGTGTCGCGGCGGCTGGTGTTGTTGTGGATCGAGCGCCGCCGCGGGTCCGCGGGATCGCGGCTGCACACCCGCATGGTCGTGCTGTTCAGTCTGGTGGCGGTCGCGCCGGCGATCGTCGTGGCGGTGTTTTCCGCCCTGTTCTTCAATTTCGGCCTGGAATCGTGGTTCAACGAGCGGGTTCGCACCGCGCTCGAGGAATCGGTCGCGGTCGCCGAGGCGTACCGCGAGGAACACCGACAACAGATTCGCGCCGAAGTGCTGGCGATGGCGAACGAGCTGGACCGCCGGGCGGCGGAGGTCCGCAGCGATCCGTTGAAGCTGCGATCCCTGTTGGTTTCCGAGGCGGCGTCGCTCAGTCTTCCCGAGGCCATCGTATTCAACCGCAACGGCGATATCCTCGCTCGCGCCGGCCTCAGCTTTTCGATGGAGTTCGATCTGGTCAGCGCGCGCGAACTGGAACGCGCAGCCCAGGGCGAGGTGGTCGTGGTTACCACCGACAACGTCGAACGGGTGCGCGCGTTGGTGCGGCTCGACCGGTTCGTCGATACCTATCTGTTTGTCGGACGCTATGTAGATTCCCGCGTCTTGATCCACGCCGATCAGACGAAAAGCGCCGTCGCTGAATACCAACGACTGGAAAGCGAACGCGAAGGATTGCAAATCACCTTTTCGCTGATCTTCATCGTTGTCGCCCTGTTGTTGCTGCTGGCAGCGGTCTGGATCGCGCTGCTGTTCGCCTCTCGGCTCGTCGGCCCCGTGTCATCGCTGGTGCGGGCGGCGGAACGGGTTCGCGAGGGCGACCTGTCGGCGCGTGTGCCCGAGGGACCGGTCGGCGACGAGATCGGCAGCCTGAGCCGGGCCTTCAATCGCATGACCAGCCAGTTGCAGGGGCAGCGCACCGAACTGATGACGGCGAACGAACAATTGGACAATCGCCGGCGCTTTACCGAGGCGGTTCTGTCCGGGGTGTCGTCCGGCGTGATTGGCGTCGCCGCCGATGGGACCGTGAACCTGCCGAATCGCGCGGCCGCGAACCTTTTGGAAACGACGGCAGCGCAGATGACCGGCGCAAGACTGACCAGCGTGTTACCGGAGCTGGCGGCGCTGTTCGCTGAGGCGCAAGGCCGTCCGGCGCGTCTCGCCACCGGGCAGGTGCAGGTTACGCGCAAGGGCAACATGCATACGCTGCTGGTCCGGATCGCCGCGGAGCGGAGCGAAGAGGGTGTCGAGGGCTACGTCGTGACGTTCGACGATGTGACGCAGCTTATGGCCGCCCAGCGCAGCGCGGCGTGGGCCGACATCGCCCGCCGCATTGCCCACGAAATCAAGAATCCACTGACTCCGATCCAGCTATCGGCGGAGCGCCTGCGCCGCAAATATCGCGACGACGTGGCGTCGGACCCGGAAGTGTTCGAGCAATGCACCGAGACGATCATTCGCCAGGTCGGGGATATCGGCCGGCTGATTGACGAATTCTCGTCGTTCGCGCGCATGCCGGCGCCGGTGT
The DNA here is from genome assembly GCA_027625125.1 of Pseudomonadota bacterium. Lineage (GTDB taxonomy): Bacteria > Pseudomonadota > Alphaproteobacteria > UBA2966 > CAIVPW01 > JAQBXG01. The sequence goes on along the minus strand of JAQBXG010000050.1, from coordinate 4,858 downwards.
TCCGCAACGAGAACGTTGTCGAACTGGCAAAACAGGCGCTGTTCCTGCAACAGGTCGCAAATCCTGGAATCGATTACGAGACGCAGCTGCCGGCCGACCCGGTCGTGCTCCGTTGCGACCCGCGGCAAATGTCGCAGGTGCTGACGAACCTGTTGCTGAATTCGGCGCAGGCAATCGCCGCCCGCAGCACCGCCGACGGCCAGCCGCTGCCAAAAGGGTTCATATTGCTTCGAGTCGAGCGGACCGAAGACGAAGTGATTCTGACGGTCTCCGATAATGGGCGGGGGTTGCCGGATGCCGACCGCAACCGGCTGATGGAGCCATATGTCACCACCAAGGTCAAAGGCACCGGGCTGGGGTTGGCCATCGTCGCCAAGGTGATCGATGACCATCGCGGCACGATCACGCTTGCGGATCGCAGCGGCGGCGGCGCCACCGTGGTGCTGCGGTTCCCGGTCGGCGAAGTCGAAGCGGCGCCGGAACGGCCCAAGCCGCAGAAGGCCGAAAAGGTGCGCGCATATGGCGCATGACATTCTGATCGTCGACGACGAGGCGGATATTCGCGATCTCGTTTCGGGCATTCTGTCCGACGAGGGCTTTGAAACCCGAACCGCCGCCGACAGCAGCGCCGCGCTGGCGGCGATTCGCGCGCGGCTGCCGTCCCTTCTGGTGCTGGATATATGGTTGGACGGAAGCGAGCTTGACGGCCTCGAACTGTTGTCGCTGGCGCACGAAATCGATGCGGATCTGCCGGTTGTGATGATCAGCGGCCACGGCAACATTGAAACCGCCGTCGCCTCGATCAAGGCCGGCGCCTATGACTACATCGAAAAACCGTTCAAGGCGGATCGTTTGATCACGATGGTGCGCCGCGCCATCGAAGCAGCGCGCTTGCGCCGCGAAAACCGCGAACTGCGTCTGCGCGGCAGCCCCGAGACGGAGCTGATCGGCAATTCGCCGGCGTTGACGTTCCTCCGCCAGGCGGTCGAAAAAGTCGCCCCCACCGGCTCCCGCGTGTTGATCTCCGGCCCCGCCGGTTCCGGCAAGGAGGTCGTGGCGCGCATGGTGCATATGCGGTCGCGCCGCGCCGATGGCCCGTTCGTCGTCGTCAATGCGGCGGCGATGGCCCCGGACCGCATGGAGGTGGAGCTGTTCGGCATCGACGAAGCGGCGGGCGTTTCGGGCGGCCGCCGCGTCGGCACGTTCGAACAGGCCCACGGCGGCACGCTGTTTCTGGACCACGTCGCGGAAATGCCGGCGGAAACCCAGGCCAAAATCCTGCGGCTCCTCCAGGACCAGACGTTCGAGCGGGTAGGTGGCGGCGGCCGCATCCAGGTGGATGTGCGGGTGGTCAGCGCATCGTCTCGCGATCTGGCCGAGGACATCGGCACCGGGCGTTTTCGCGAGGACCTGTACCATCGTCTCAACGTCGTGCCGATCCGCGTGCCGGCTTTGCGCGACCGGCGCGAGGACATCCCGCTGCTGGCGCGGCACTTCGTTCGCCGCAGCGCCGAAGCGACGGGTTTGCCTGCGCGGGAGATCGACGAGGATGCGATGGCGATCCTCCAGGCCTATGACTGGCCCGGCAACGTTCGCGAACTTCGCAACCTGATTGAGCGGCTGTTGATCATGGCACCGGGCGACGCGACAACGATCCAGGCATCGATGCTGCCGGCGGAACTTGGCGCCGGCACAATTGCCGCGGTGCTGCCGACCGTCGCCGAGGACATCATGTCGATGGCCTTGCGGGAAGCGCGAGAAGTTTTCGAGCGTGAATACCTGACCGCGCAGATCACGCGATTCGGCGGCAATGTTTCGCGCACGGCGAACTTTGTCGGCATGGAACGGTCGGCGCTGCACCGCAAGCTGAAGGCGCTGAGCGTGCAAAACCGTCGCGGTCCGATTCTTCGCGCCTGATCCGGATCAAAGATGAAGGTTATCGTTTGCGGCGCCGGCCAGGTGGGGTTCAGCATCGCCAGCCGGTTGGCGGCCGAACAGAACGACGTCACCGTAATCGATCAGTCGGCGCAGTTGATCAAGCGGGTCAGCGAGCAGATTGACGCGCAGACGATCGTCGGTCACGCCTCGCGACCGGACGTGCTTGCGCAGGCGGGCGCCAAACAGGCCGATATGATTATCGCCGTCACGTTCGCCGACGAAGTGAACATGATGGCGTGCCAGGTGGCGCATTCGCTGTTCGAGGTGCCGACCAAGATCGCCCGAGTGAGGTCGCAGGAGTATCTGCGACCGGAGTGGAAGGGGCTGTTCGCGCGCGAGCATCTGCCGATCGACGTGGTCATATCGCCCGAGGTGGAAATCGCCCAGGCGGTGACCCGGCGGCTGATTACGCCGGGAGCGATCGATATGATTCCGTTCGCGGACGACAAGGTGCGGGTCGTCGGTATCTATATCGACGAAGGCTGTCCGATTGTCGACACGCCGCTGCGCCAGCTGACCGAGTTGTTTCCCGATCTGCATATCCGCATCATGGGAATCTTCCGGTCCGGGGTCGTGCGCGTGCCCCATGGAAACGAAGAGGTGCACATCGGCGACGAAGTGTACTTCGCGGTCGAGACGCCGCACATGGAGCGGGCGATGCGCGCGTTCGGCCACGACGAACTGGCTGCCCGCCGGGTCGTCATCATCGGTGGCGGCAACGTCGGACTGTTCCTTGCGCGCCAGATCGAGGACGAACATCGCAATGTGTCGATCAAATTGATCGAGGCGCAGGCGGATCGCGCAACCTTTATCGCCGGCGAGGTGAAACGGACCATCGTCATTCACGGCAACGCGCTGGAGCGCGAAATCCTCGACGAAGCCAATGTTGGAACCGCCGAAACCGTTGTCGCCGTCACCGACAATGACGAGGTCAACGTCTTGGCTTCGCTGTTGGCAAAGCATGCCGGTTGCCGTCGCGCCATCACACTGGTCAACAACGCCGCCTATCCGCCGCTTACTTCGTCGCTGGGGATCGATGTCGCGGTGAATCCGCGCGCCGTCACGGTTTCACGGGTGCTGCACTATGTGCGCCGCGGGCGCATTCGCAGCGTCTACAGCATCCGCGACGGTCTCGCCGAGGTGATCGAGGGCGAAGCGGTGGAAACGTCGCCGATGGCAGGGTCGGCGCTGCGCGACGTGAAACTGCCCGAGGGAATCGTCATCGGCGCCCTGGTGCGGGACGACCAGGTTTTGATCCCGCGCGGCAGCACTGTGATCGAGGCGAAGGATCGGGTGATCCTGTTGACGCCCGCGAATACGGTCCGAAACGCGGAGAAGCTTTTCTCCGTGAGGCTCGAGTTCTTCTGATCGGATTGGTGCGAGCGAATGTCGTTCGCCAGTGTTTCTTCCATCCTCGGTTGGGCGCTTGCCGTTCTGGGTATCGCGATGACGGTCCCGGTGGCGGTCGGATTCGGCTACGGCGAATCCGACGCGGCGGCGGCATTTGCCGTTGCCGCGGTGATGACGGTATTCGCCGCCGGATTGCTGATTATCGCCACGCGGGGGTCGCGGGCGGCGGGCACGAAACGGGAAAATGTCGCCGCGACTGTCGCCGTCTGGGTGGTGGCGCCGCTGTTCGCGGCCCTGCCGCTGTATGCGGCCGGGGCGGCATCCGGGGCTTTGAATGCCTGGTTTGAATCCGTGTCGGGTCTGACGACGACCGGCGCGACGGCGATCGGACCCATCGAGGCGGCGGGGCACGCGACGCTGATCTGGCGGGCGATGCTGCAATGGCTGGGCGGGGTGGCGACGGTGATGACGGTGGTGGTGCATCTGGCGCATCTCGGCGTCGGCGGGATGCAGCTTTATCCCGGCGCCATGCTGCACGGCGAACAGGATCCCCTGTTGGAGCGGTTGGCGTCGACTGGCCTCGCGGTGTCCGCCGTCTTTGCGATCCTGGCCGCGGCGTGTTTCGTTGCGCTGCTCGCGACCGGGATTCCTGCGTTCGATGCCGTCGCCCACGCGCTTGCCACCGTGTCGACCGGCGGCTTCAGTACCCGGGACGGGTCGGTCGGCGCGTTCGCGAACCCGGCGGCGGAGGCCGTGCTGATCGTGTTCATGGTCCTGGGGGCGGCGAACGCGTCCCTGCACTGGTTGGTCGTGCGGCGCCGGAACCCGCGCGAATACTGGCGCGACCCGGAGTTCCTGCGTTTTGTCTCCGTCGCGGCGCTGGCCGCGGCCGCAATCTCCGTCGCTTTGGCGGCGCTGTCCGGCGTCGAAGCGGGCGAGGCGATACGACATGGCGCGTTTGCCGCCGTTTCGGCGATCACGACGACCGGGTTTTCGACCGGCGGCGACATCGCCTGGCCGTTGCTGGCGCCGCTGTTGCTGCTGGTGCTGATGCTCGCCGGCGGCTGCACCGGCTCGACCGCAGGCGGATTGAAGACGATGCGGGTGTTTCTGCTGTTGCGATTGGCGCGGCGCGAGATCACCCGGTTGTCGCATCCGCACGGGGTGGAGGAAATCCGTTATGGCCGAATGCGGGTCGAGCCGGAGGCGATGCGCGCCGTATGGGCGTTCTTCGTCGTGGTTCTGTTCGGGTTTGGCGCGTTGTCGGTATTGCTGGCGCTGTCCGGTTTGGAGTTCCGCGACGCGGTGTATGCCGCCGCCGGAGCGCTTTCCAACACCGTTCCGGCCGCCGCATATTTTCCGGACGGAATCGCCAGCTTTGACGACCAGCCGGCCGCGGCGCGCGTTCTGATGGGTGTTGGCATGCTGCTTGGCCGTCTGGAATTCTTCACGGTGCTGATTCTTCTGAATCCATTGTTCTGGCGGAGGTAGCGATGGCCCGCGTGGCCTATGTCAACGGCTTGTACGTTCCACACGGGGACGCAGCGGTCCATATCGAGGATCGCTGCTT
>JAQBXG010000049.1 GCA_027625125.1 Pseudomonadota bacterium | reverse complement strand
TTTACTCCGGCGCACCGATGCATTTTTACTCCGGCGTTGACAGTAGCAGCCATTGGCAAGATGCGCTCGCGCACGAAGGCGTTGCGCATCATCAGTATCCACATGGCACCCGAAGGAGCGGGGACACTGCGAAGGCGTCTTGTCCCTAATAGCCCTCCGGTTTGGTGTGGCCAGTTCTTGCGTTGCCGTGGTGCCCGAGGGCGTAGAGCGCCGCATTGCGCACAGATTGCATATGAGATCGGAGAAGCGCAGGATTCTGCCGGTTTTTGACAGCCTACTAATCCGCAGGTCGGAGGTTCGAGTCCTCCCGGGCGCGCCAACCTCTCGTCAATATGTGGTCAACGCGCCGTCCGTTGGCAGGCGAGGCGGGTGCCTGCGGTTCCGCGATTTGCCGCGATCGTTCGACTCGGTCTTCAGTAGACCGAGACCGCGAGCACTCCAGCGAGCACCAGGAACGTGAGTAGGGAGGCGATGACGCTCCAGTATAAAAAGTTGGTTTTCAAATCCGTGTGCTCATCTGGTTGCAGGAAACGGTCGACCAGTCCTGGGATTTACCACCGTTGACGGCGACTAAGCGGCTGCTTCGGCGATCTTAAACCGGGTCTGCTTCTGGATGCCGTGCAGCAACTTCGCTTCGCCGGGATCGCAGAACGAGATCGCGACTCCAGTTGCACCAGCGCGGGCGGTGCGTCCGATTCGGTGCACATAGCTTTCCGGCTCCATGGGCAGATCGAAATTGATGACGTGGCTCACCGCAGTCACGTCGATTCCCCGCGCTGCAATGTCGGTTGCGACCAGTACACGGGCGTTGCCGTTGCGAAATCCCGCCAGCGCGGACTGGCGCGCGGATTGTGACTTGTTTCCGTGGATCGCCACGGCCTGAACCCCATCGGCACACAGCCTCTTGCACAGGCGGTCAGCTCCATGCTTGGTCCGTGTGAATACCAGCACCCGCGTCAGGTCCGGGTCCTTGAGCAGCGTATTCAGCAAAGCGGGTTTGCCGCTCTGGACGACGCGAATCAATCGCTGCTCGATTGCTTCGACGGTAACGGGAGCGTTTGGCGATGCGTCGACACTAACGTGATTCCGCAGCGCCAGCCTGGCGAAGGCCACAATCTCTGTCGGCATCGTTGCAGAAAACAGAAGCGTCTGGCGTTCCGTAGCCAACGCGGCCAGAATCCGCCGAACTTGTGGCAAGAATCCCATGTCGAGCATGCGGTCCGCCTCGTCGAGCACCAGGTGGCGGACGTGTTGCAGCTGAATGCAACCTTGCTGCATCAGGTCCAGGAGGCGGCCTGGGGTCGCAATCAGGATATCGGTGCCTGCGGCAATCGCGCGAATCTGGGGCTGGATTCGCACGCCGCCGATGACGACGGTTTGGCGCAGACCGTGCGCCTTTCCAAAGCGGCCCAACTCAGCGCCGATCTGGATAGCAAGCTCGCGGGTCGGCGCCAGCACAAGGGCTCGCGGACCGGCCGCCCGGCTGCTGCCCCCCGTCGACAGCGCCTGCAGCAGGGGAAGCCCGAAGGCCGCGGTCTTGCCGGTGCCTGTTTGCGCTACCGCCAGAATGTCCCGGCCGGCGATGCCGTGCGGAATCGCCATGGATTGAACGGGTGTTGGAGAGGAATAGCCTGCGCCCGCAAGGGCACGGCATAGAGGCTCGGACAATCCGAGCTCGGAAAACGAAGTCACGTAGGTATGAGTCCTTTTGCGCAAGCCGGATCGGCAGAGCCGCGATGAGGCTCGCGCGTTGCCACCGTCCATGCGCTGGGAGGGCGAGGTTTGAATGTTGGCCTGGGTCAGCAACCGACGGAACCCGGCAATTGCTAGCGCGACCTTTCGGCTGCGCTCTAAATGGGCCCTTTCGTTGCCAAGGTCAAGCCCGGCAAAGGTCAAGCCCTGCCGAGGTCAAGCCTTGCCATGGTCAAGTTCGCCCTTGCCAAGGTTGGCGGCGGCGTGAATGCATGCCGCTGCCGCGCGCGAGAGTGTATTTTCGTAGCGAATCATTCCCCGGCCGGCGGTGGCGACACTACAGGCGCTGGAAATCGCAGCCGCCTCCCCGGAGCCGGCGTCGAGATGCCGTTGCAGCCCTGATTGATGGCGGCCTCGACGGCCGACTTGATCGACGCGCAATGCCCTAGTGAGGTGCGGGCTGGAACAACTCGATGATATTGCCGGCGGGATCGTTCAAAAGAATCTGCGCGCCACCTTTACCTTGTCGAATCTCAGTCCGGAATATCAGCCCCGCCGCGGTCAACCGGTCTACCTCGCTGGCCAGGTCATTCACGTGGATCTGAAATCGGCTCCAACCGCCGGGCTCCTGTCTGCGGCCATCAAGCAAGGGTTTGGCGCCGGCGCTCGTCGATGCGCTCAGCAACAGCCGCAACGGGCCGCGATCAAGAGCAGCAAACGCGGGAGATGTATCCTGGTGAACCGTGAAGTCGAAATGCGTTGTGTAGAATGTCAACGCCTCGGCAACATCTTCAACGATGTAGCGGACGGTGACGGCTGGAAGGTCCATGTTGCCTCAGCATTGCGGGTCGGCGGCCCGCCATTCTAACGGTCCCTGCCGCAGGCGCTCAAGGACTTGGACGAATAACGCATTCCGGTTCAGGTATCAGAGCGCCTCAGTGAGGGAGGCGAACCGGAACGCGACTTGGGCTCCAAAGCGCCGTGCGTTGGCTGCAAACGAATCGGCTCCACTCACTCCGGAGGAGCGGCATTGGATTCGAACCGCGGTACCGGTCTGGTTGTATGCGCCGTCACCCCGCTTCCAGCACCGCGCTCAGGAACTGCCGGGTGCGTTCGCTGGTCGGGTCGCCGAAAATCTGGTCGGGCGCGCCCGCTTCCTCGACCTTGCCTTCATAGATGAACACGACCCGGTCCGAGATCTCCTTCGCGAACCCCATCTGGTGGGTGACCATCAGAATCGTCAGGTCGTATTTCTTGTTGAGCCCGCGGATCACCTGCAGCACTTCGCCGATCACCTCGGGGTCCAGCGCCGACGTGACCTCGTCCAGCAGCAACACCTCGGGCCGCATCGCCAGCGCCCGGGCGATCGCGACCCGCTGCTTCTGACCACCCGACAGGCGCACCGGATGTTCGCCGGCCTTTTCTTCCAGCCCCACCATCGCCAGCAGGTCCATCGCCCGTGCCGTCGCTTCGACTTTCGACATGCCCAACACCTGGATCGGGCCCTCGATGCAGTTCTGCAGCGCGGTCATATGCGGGAACAGGTTGAAGTGCTGAAAACACATGCCGATCTTCGTCCGCATCCGGCGCAAATGGGCGCGATTGGCCGGCGCCAGGCCGCCGTTCTTGGGCATATGGGTCAGCGGCTCGCCGTCGATCGAAATGATGCCGTCGGTCACTTGCTCCAGAGTCATCAACAGCCGCAGGATCGTTGTCTTGCCCGAACCCGAAGGGCCGATGATCGAGATCATCTCGTTCGGCGCCACGTCCATCGACAATTGATCGAGAACGACCAGGTCGCCGTATCGCTTGGTCACCCTGTCCAGTCGGACCTTTGGCTGCGCTGCAATCGGTTCAGGCATCTGCACTACCGTGACAGGCCAAAAGCCCGCCGCACCCACGCCTCAAAGGCGCGCAGGCCCGCGGCGGCGGGAAGGGAAATCAACAGGAACAGCAACCCCACCATCGTATACGTCTCCAGAAACCGATAGGATTCCGAACCGATGGCATTAGCGGTGTGCATCAGTTCGGCGACGCCGATCACCGACAGCATTGGCGTGTCCTTGAAGATGCCGACAAGATAGTTGCCCATGCCGGGCAGGGCGGGCGGCAACGCCTGCGGCACGATGATGCGGAAATACGTCCGCGCCGTGCCCAGATTCAGCGCGGTGCATGCCTCCCACTGGCCGCGGGGCACGCTTTCGAGCCCACCGCGGTAGACCTCGGACAAATACGACGCATAGTGCAGTCCGATCGCGATCATGCCGGCGGTCCAGGGACTCAACCGAATCCCGAACTGTGGAAACACATAAAAGACAAAGAAGATCTGCAGCACCAGAGGCGTCGAGCGAATGAACTCAACGCTCTCCCGCGCAATCGCGGTTACAAGGCGGTATCGTGTTCGCTGCGCCAGCGCAAACACCAGCCCGACGACCAGTGCGATGCCATACCCCAAACCCGCCGCCATCAGCGTGTTCAGGGTCGCCAGCAACAGCCGCGGCAACACTTCGAACGCGAAATCCCAGCGCCAGTCCAGCATCGGCGCCCCCTATGTCCGGCCCAGCCGGCTGGCCATCACCCGCTCGGTGGCGCGCATCGCCGGTGTCACCACCAGCCGCGCCATCACGTAATAGACGATCAACGCGGTGCCGAATGCCTGCGCCGACAGGAATGTGGAGCCGTTGACCTGCCTCGCGGCGAACATCAGGTCGGCAACGGAAATCAATGACACCAGCGCGGTGCCTTTCAGCAGTTCGATCAACAGGTTTCCCCACGGCGGCAGCATGATCAGCAACGCCTGCGGCAGGATGATCCGCCGCATGCGCGTCGCCGGCGACAGGTTCAGCGCGATCGCCGCCTCGGTTTGTCCGTGGGGCACGGACCGGATCGCGCCGCGCACGACCTCGGCGCCATACGCGCCCAGGTTCATGCCGACGGCGATGAACCCGGCGGCAAACTTTTCCAGTGTCAGTCCGAACAGCGGCAGTACAAAAAAGATCCAGTACAACTGGACCAGCAGCGACGTGCCGCGAAAGAACTCGATATAGGCAATCGCCGCGCTGCGTATCACGAAACTGCGCGACAGCCGCATCAATCCAAAGACGACGGGGATACCGATCGCCAGCGCCGAGGCCGGAACGGTCTGTTCGGCCGTGACGATGGCCCCGGAGACGAACCGGATGCCGTATTCGCCCAGGAACTCCCAATAGGACATGGAACGCCCGATTCCCGGCGAGCGCCGAAGCGCCGTCGCCGGGGACCAACCCTAGCGGTTGGCGCAGGCGAACGAAGTCGCCGTGTCGCCCGGAAGTTGGGCGGTCGTATATCCATACTCAGCGACCGCTTCCAGCATCGCCGGCGTTCCCAGGTAGCCCTGCTGCGCTTCGTTGAACGCCGCAAGGAACGCTGTGTCCGCCTTGCGGAACGCGATCCCGACCCAATTCAACGTATAGACCGGCATCTGCGACGGGTCCGTCACTTCGACGGCGCCGTCGCTTTGTTCGGCCAGATTGCGGGCGGTAAAGAACGTGACGCCACCGGCATCGGCGCGGCCCGCGCGAACCGCGGCCAGGATTTCGGTGGGGCCGGGCACCTGCATGATGTTTGCATCCGCGACACCCTCGTTCTTCGCCACTTCGACGGTGTTGTACCCGGCGCCGGTAACCAGAGTCAGATTCTGGTCGCGAATCTGGTCGTAGTTCCGGATTCCGTTCGGGTTTCCGGTGGGAACGATAAATGCGTCGCCGAACGTTCCGATCGGTTCCGAAAAGTTCACGTTTTCACAGCGCGAACCCAGGATGTACATGCCGCCGGTGATGATGTCGAAACGGTTAGCGTTCAGGCCGGGGATCAGCCCGCCCCAGTCGGTGACGACCGGCTCGATATTCTCGATGCCCATCGCGTTCAGAACGCCAAGCGCATAGGCATTGACAAAACCCAGCGGTTCACTGTTTTCCCCCGGATACGCCCACGGAACCTCGTTTGCGAATCCGATTCGGATTGTTTCGCCCGCCTCGGCTCGTGCCAAAAGTTCCTGCGCGCCCGCCGCCGGGACCCAGAATCCCAGCGCCAGAGCGGCTGCAATGCAGATCGATGAGAGCTTGCGCCCCATTGCATCCTCCATGTTTTGATTGCGTGGCAAGAATTTGCCGCGCGCAAGAAAACATGCGGGGACGCCGAGGTCAAATCGCGCCGCCGGAGCCACTTTCTCCACAGCCGGTCGACGTGACGGGCGAAAGCGCGAACAACGCGGAAGTTGCACGCACCTTGCGCGAATCGCGCGTTTTTCCCGATCAACTCGCCGCGGAAAATGATCGGAAATTGCATCGGCATGCGCGCTGCTCCCGGTTCGCGCCCGATTCGGCGATTCATTCTCCCGAAACAACGCATTCCCGAATCAACTCACTCCCGAATCAACTGCCTCGCAATATTGTTGCCGGCGACCGGCAACATCGGCTCTGATCGCAACCGCCAGATTTGGTCGTTCGCCTCAACGGACTCGGCTTCGCGCTGTTGATCCCGGGTCCGACCCGCGCAAACGGTTCGGAACCGGATGGCGCATGGTACGCATGCGTAACCTGGTCGAGAGTCTCCTTTTTTGTCCTGGCCGGTGTCCCGTCGCCAATCGCATCGCAGTCTGCCGTGGACCGCGAACAGCGCCAGCACAGAGAGTACTACGTACCTCCCCCTTCCTCCGGGCGGTCGGCGGATCTTGGGGTTGCGACCGACGGGCGGTCGTGGGTCGGCGCGGCGGTGAATCCGGAGCTCGGGACTGCTTCGGGCGCATGTCGCCGCAGCCGATGGGCCGCCCCAGCCGGTTCGAGTCGTCCTGTGAGAACTTCACGGAATACCGCGGCCACCCCAACCATGTCGGCCATCCCGGTGGGATAGAGGCGGAAATGGCGGATACCGAGAAATCGGAGCCTCGCCAGGTCCCGCAGCCGGGCGGTGACTGCGGCGGAAAGTACGACATGGCCGCTCACCGCAACGAAGGGCTGCCCGTCCAGCGTTTCGGCAGCCATGCCGTCGGGATCGTCGCCGCACACCTGGCGGCAGCGGTCGCGGCTCAACCCGTGGACCCGGGCACTGATACAGCGCGCAGACAACGCCAGGGGGATGCGACCAAATACCTGCGCCTCGATGTCGCACGCTCCCGCCGCCGCAAGCGCGCCTAGTGAGCGTTGAGAAAGTTCAGCCGGTGGGCACGCGCGGATAGCCCCGCAGCTCGCCAGGAACCGCAGCGTGCCTTCATTGTATACGTTCACGAAGGGCCCCAGCGTGAACGGGCGGCCCCGCATCAACAACGCGGCCGCCATGTCGTTGGCCTCGATGGCGACATCCGGTTCGTCGCAGACGGCCGCAAGGCCGCCGAGATCGCGGTCGTCCACGACCAACGCCAGGGTCGAACGAACCACCGCCTTTCCGGCATGCTGCAGGCGCTCTAACACCGACGAAAGGTAGGCCGAAAACAGGGGAGACCGCTTCGCACACACGACCTCGCCGACGCAAACCACATCGATGTCCGCCTCATCGGCGATGCGATAATAGAAGTCCCGCCGCCGCTCGGCCGGCCAGTGCGAGAGCAACGGACCCAGCACCAGGCTCGGGGCTTCGGTGATGCCGGAGCTCACTTCCATCCGCGGCGATAGGCGCCCGAGGTGTACCGGCCTGCCTCGCTGAACGCCAGGAGGTGGTCGCCCGATACTCCTTCGTTGCCGTGTGCTGCGGCGTCGACCGCGCGCCGGAATGCCGCGACCACCGCACCCACATAGGCACGGCCGCGTTGCCGTCCCTCAATCTTCAGCGCCTTGATCCCCGCCGCCGCCAACTGCGGCAGAAGCCGGGCGGCATTCAGTGTGGCCGGTTCGTCGAACACATACCCTGTCGAGCCGTTCACGCGAAATCGGCCCTTGCACGGCGTCGGATAGCCAGCGGATTCGCCCGGCCCGAGGGAGTCCATGGCGAAGCCGCCCAGGCTGCACACCATGCGCCCGTCCCGCGTCTGATAGCGGACGTGGCTTGGCGGCGCGCAGACCCCATCAATGTTGGGCGAATGCCCCGTCACATAGGACGAGAGTTGGCAGCGCCCTTCGGCCATTACGCACATCCCGCCAAACGCGAACACTTCCGTCTCTACGTCGATCGCCGCAGTCAGGGACCGGATTTCGCGCAACGTGAGCACGCGCGGCAGAACCACCCGCCGAACGCCGAACGCACGCTCATAGAACGCGATGGCATCGCGGTTCGACGCCGATGCCTGCACCGAAAGGTGGCGGCGCAGGGACGGGTGATTGTCGGCCGCGTACGCTAGCAGTCCGATGTCGGCGACGATGATCGCGTCGGCGCCGAGACCCGCGGCGTCGTCGACGGCGCACTGCCACGGTCCCGGGTCGCCGGCCCGCGGGAAGGTGTTGATCGCGATGTACACGCGTCTCCCGGCCGCATGGGCTCGCGATATGCCGTCGGCTGCCTCCTCGCGGCCGAAATTGAGTCCCGGAAAGTTGCGGGCGTTCGTCGCATCGCGGAATCCGATGTACACGGTATCCGCTCCCGCCGCGACCGCGGCATCAAGTGCCGCCGGCGTGCCGGCGGGACAAACCAGTTCAAGCGCGGCGCTCATGGGCAGGCTCTGCAGCGTTGGCCGGTATTCCTTTGGCGAGCACGGCGCGAAGGAACCATGCGCCGGCCCTGGTAATCCTTATGCCGCGAGGCAGCGGGGACGCGTCCACGAATAGGTCGATCGCTTCCGCGTCCAGTTCGTTGCGCAGCATCACCACGGCCTCCACGTCCCCTTCGATCGCCAGGTCTCGCGAAAAGAAGATGGCGTCTCCGTCGTGGCCTCCCTCGAACAGACCAATAAGGAGGTGCATCGGCGCTCGGATGACCGCCGTGGCCGTATCGCTCCCCTGAACGGGCGCGAGCTCTACGGTTTGCGCATCGGAATGAAAGCGCAACGCGATTCCGAGCGGAAAGTCGCTGGGCTCGACGCGGATCACGTGCCCGGCCAGGCACCGCAATCGGGTGGCCAAGGTCGGGTGACGCCGCAGCACCTGGCGCCACGCGGCGGTCAGCAGGTGTCCGAACGCAAGCGCCGCCGGTCCGGAGGAGGCGAGGCGGGCAACGACCGACGCCACCGGGGCGGTGGGGAGGCTGATGGTCACGGGGGGCAATATAGGTTCGCGGGCGCGGCCGCGCATTTACATGGATCAGTCGGCCTGTCGCGGCCAATTCGATGGGCTTTCGTCGCTGCATATGCGGCGTCAGCCGCGTTTGTTTACGGGTTCGTGCGCAGCGACTGGGGGGCGCTGGCGGAGATCCTCCGCATACCGTTCATCGAATACGCGCTGGTGTTCGCGGTGGCGCTGCTCGCGTGGGGCCTCGTCGTGCTGGCCCGTCGCGTCCGCCGCAACGCGGCATAGCCCTCCGCAGCGGGACCGGCTACAGGCAGGCGAATCGCGGCTCGGGTCGGCACAGCACCGACAGCGACAGGCTCCAGAACGTCTCGACCTTGCCCCACGGGCCGTCGAATTCGCGCGTGCGGCGGACGCCGGTCAGTGCCACCCGCACCCGTTCCCCAGGCACAAGCCCCAGGGTCAACCGGTCGAGCGTCGCGACCAGCCCGACTTCGGCCTCGGCGACCAGCGGGCGTTTCGACACCCGCGGGCTGTGCAGCAACAGGTTGCCGTCCAGAAACAGATTGTACGCAATCGCCTGCGCGCCGACCCGGGCGAACGCATACGCCTTGCCGCCATCCGCTGGCGCGAACGCATCAAAGCCGGAAATTGCCGGGCGGATGCGTGGCGGGCCGAAGTCCTTCGGCAACGAGCGGCCAATCCGCCATTGCATGCTGGCCGCGGCCATCGTCAACGGGCTGCCGAACGACGCGCCATACCCCCAGATCGTGTCGGTGCGGATGCCGCCCGGCAGGTGCGGCGCCGGTCCGGCCCGCGCCAAGATCTGCTGGCTGCGAAACAACACCTGCGCCGTCGGTTCGCTC
>JAQBXG010000048.1 GCA_027625125.1 Pseudomonadota bacterium | reverse complement strand
CCACAGCCGCTGGACGAACCGCGCCGCGCCGGCCGCGCCGGCATCGGTCCATTCCAGGTCCCGTTCCGGCGGCGAGTCCGACAACATGAACCAGCGCGCGGTGTCCGCGCCGTACCGCTCGATGATCGACCCGGGATCGACAGTGTTCTTCAGCGACTTCGACATCTTTTCCGACCGGCCCACCCTGACCGCTGCGCCGGTCGTGCGATGCACGGCGGACCCGTCGTCGTTGCGGATGATTTCCGACGGCTCCAGCCATTCCCCGTCCGCCGCACGGTACGTTTCGTGTCCGACCATGCCCTGGGTGAACAGCGCCGCGAACGGCTCCGACAGGCCCAGATGCCCGGTCTCCCGCATCGCCCGGGTGAAGAACCGCGCATACAGCAGATGCAACACCGCGTGTTCGATGCCGCCGATGTACTGGTCCACCGGCAGCCAGGCGGCGGCGCGGGCGCGGTCCACCGGCCGATCGGCGCGGGGCGAACAGAACCGGGCGAAATACCAGGACGAATCGACGAATGTATCCAGCGTGTCCGTTTCGCGCCGCGCCGCCGCGCCGCAATCGGGGCACCGGACATGCCTCCAGGTCGGATGATGGTCCAGCGGGTTGCCGGGAACGTCGAACCGCGCGTCCACGGGCAGCGTCACCGGCAGGTCGGCCTCGGGCACAGGCACGATTCCACAGGATTCGCAGTGGACCACCGGAATCGGGCAGCCCCAGTACCGCTGGCGCGACACGCCCCAATCGCGCAGCCGGAAATTCACCTCGCGGGTGGCGACACCGGCGGATTCCAGCCTGCGGCAGACTTCCTCCTTGGCGTCGAAGACCGTCATGCCGTCGAGAAACGCCGAATTCACCAGACGCCCGTCGCCGGTCCACGCCTCGTCGCCGATCACCATCGCGGCGCCGCCGGCCTTTTCGGGCGCGACGACGGTCGTGACCGGCAAGCCGTATTTGCGCGCAAAGTCCAGGTCGCGCTGGTCATGAGCCGGACAGCCGAAGATCGCGCCGGTGCCGTATTCCATCAATACGAAGTTGGCGATATAGACCGGCAGCACGACGCCGTCCCGGAACGGATGCCGAGCGCGAAGCCCGGTGTCGTACCCCTGCTTTTCGGCCGTCTCGATCGCGGCCTCGGAGGTGCCGAGGCGGCTGCACGCCTCCAGGAACGCCCGCGCCGCGCGGTCGCCGGCGGCGACTTCGCGGGACAACGGGTGCTCCGGCGACAGCGCCAGAAACGACGCGCCGAACAACGTATCGGGGCGGGTGGTGTACACTTCCAGGCCGTCGTCGCGTCCGGCGACGGTGAATGTCAGGCGCAGGCCCTCGGACCGCCCGATCCAACGCTGCTGCATCGTGCGCACGCGTTCCGGCCAGGCGTCCAGCGCCTCCAGCGATTCGAGAAGGTCGTCGGCATACCGCGTGATGCGGAAGAACCACTGGTCCAGCTCGCGTTTCTCGACCTCGGCCCCGGACCGCCCCCCCCGCCCCTCGATGACCTGTTCGTTGGCCAGCACCGTGTTGTCCACCGGGTCCCAGTTGACCCAGGACTTCTTGCGGTACACCAGCCCGGCGCGCAGAAAATCCAGAAACAGCCGCTGCTGGTGGACATAATAGCCGGGGTGGCAGGTGGCGATTTCGCGGTCCCAATCCAGGGACAGCCCCATCCGCTGCAACTCGCCGCGCATGGTGTCGATGTTTTGCATCGTCCAGACCGCCGGATGGACGCCCTTGGCGCGCGCCGCGTTCTCGGCCGGCAGGCCGAAGGCGTCCCACCCCATCGGGTGCAGGACGTTGCAACCGCGCGCCCGTTTGTAGCGGGCGACGACGTCCCCCAGCGTGTAGTTCCGCACGTGGCCCATATGAATGCGGCCCGACGGATACGGGAACATTTCAAGAACATAGTATTTCCGGCGGGCGTCGTCGTCGCGCGTGGCGAAACAACCGCGCTCGGCCCAGATGGCCTGCCACTTCGCCTCGGTGGCGCCGGCGTCATACCGCGGCATCGCCAGTGGATCCTAGGGGCCGGCGTTCGCGTCCAGCCACAACTCGCGCGCCCGGGTCAGGATCGAGTCCTCGAGATTGGTGGCCGTATCTTCGCCAACGCGGGCGTCGATCCACTCCTGACCAACCCGTTCCTGCCGGAAAACGGTGACTTTGACGCCATCGGCGCGCAAGCGCTGGTCCAGAATGAACACCGAAAGCTTGAATCGCTCGTTGCCGCCGCTGGCGGGCGGCGCATACCAGTCGGTGATGATGACGCCGCCGAACGGGTCCGCGGACGCCAGCGGCATGAACGAGATCGTGTCCAGTGTCGCGCGCCACAGGAACGCATTGATGCCGATGCCGCCGCCGCCGGCCGGGGTGTCGGCCGCCCCGCTGCGGAACAGCGGTACGCCGCGTTCGCCGAACAGATACCCGGCCTCGTTGGTCGTGTCCTCTTCCATGGGCGGCCCCAGCGGCACGCCGCAGGCGGAAAGCGCGACTATGGCGACCGCCGCCGCTGCCAGTATCACGGCCCGGCCCAGAACGGCGGATCGGCGAATGGGTTCCATGGCGCGGTTCACGGGATGATTCGGGTTCGGGACGCGCCGGGAATGGCGCGCGGGGCGGAGTATAACCGCGCGCCCGACCGGCGGAAAACGGCAA
This sequence comes from Pseudomonadota bacterium, assembly GCA_027625125.1. Lineage (GTDB taxonomy): Bacteria > Pseudomonadota > Alphaproteobacteria > UBA2966 > CAIVPW01 > JAQBXG01. The sequence continues at coordinate 7,340 of JAQBXG010000048.1, read as the reverse complement.
AGTGCGGCGCGCGCGCCTTCTTCGCTGCGCGCCCCGCGCACGTTTGCCCGCGACCGGGATTCCAATCGGACACAGATGTGGCATGCTCGCCACACTGGGGAATATTCGACACAGTCCCGCAGCCGGAATGTTGACCGGAGGCCGCGGGAATGGCAGAAATCCTGCCAGTTCTTTCGCGGGAGTCCGCGGAAAGAGCAGCTGCTGAGCGGAATTCCGTAGTTAGAAAATTCTGAGGAGACGCGGGGATGAAAAAGGTTCTTATTGGTTCAACGGCGCTGCTGGCCGCCGGCATGATTGCCGGCCCGGCATTCGCGGGCGAGCCCATGACTGCAAGCAAGCTCGACCTCTCGCTGGGCGGCGACATGTCTTTCAAGTTGGAGTATCAGAGCAGGCAACCGAAACTTTCTGACACTCTGGCGGCCGACAAGCGCCGCAACCACAACTTCGAACTCGACGGCGAGATGCATGTGATGGGTGAGGCCGGCAACGACGCCGGGCTGACCTTCGGCTTCGAAGTCGAACTCGAAATCGCCGGCGCCGGCGTCGACGGCAACGGCAACGACACCGTCGACCAGAACTGGATCTGGGTGGATGGCCGCTTCGGCAAGGTCTACCTGGGCGCCAAGTCCGTCGGCGCGTATCAAGCCAAGGGCGACACCGAAACCTATTCGGGCGTCGGTCTGCTGACCGCCGATACCGGCACCAACAAGGCCTCCAGCGTCGGCGACGACATCAGCGACAAGAACGGCAACCCGGGTGAAAACAACAAGTTCACCTGGGTCGCACCGTCGATGGGCGGTGTTGCGCTTGCGATCGACTACGTCCCGGACCTTTCGGCCCAGAACACGACCGGCAGCACGACCAACAATGACGCCGGCGCGATCGACAAGCTGATGATCATCAGCTTGTCGTATGACTTCACAATGGGCGGCGCGGACGGAACGATTGAAGTCGGGTACGCCACCGCGAATGCGGAAGACCCGCAGGTCGACACCGACATCGAGAACGCCAACCGCTGGCGCGTGGGTGGTGAAGTCTCGGTGGCCGGCTTTGACGTCGGCGGCTTCTTGCTCCAGTGGAACCAGGACGCCGAAGACACCAATCCGACCGAAGACGCCACCACCAGCGGCGTGTTCGTGCAATACGAAACCGGCCCGTGGACGGTCGGTGCCTCCTGGCGTCGCACGACCAACGACGAGATGACCGCCGGTACGCCGAACGTGAAGGCTGGCGAGGACAAGTACACCCAGATCAACGGTGGCGTGACCTACGAGCTTTCCGGCGACAAGACGATCAAGGTCGGCTACGAGACGTCGAAGTGGGATGACCACCTCAACGTCGCTACCGACGAAAACGACGCCAAGTCGCTCGACATCAAGTTCGAGTGGGATGTGGCCAGTGGCCTTGAGTTCGATGTCGGGTACCAGAACTTCCGGTACAAGCAACACGACATCACCGGGCCGCAGTCTGGTCCGACCGTCGGTCGTTCCGGACACGCCCTGTTGGCGACGACCAAGGTCAGCTTCTAGTCTGCTGACTTCCGTTTGGATCGGGGCGGGCCAATGGCCCGCCCCTTTTCTTTGCGCGGTCCGTTTGCTTCAATGCTTCGTTCCGCGGCCCACCGCCGCGAACGCACCGGTCCCGGCCACGCCGGCCGCGCCGCTGTCGGCGATGGCGGCGACGGTGCCGGCGGAGATGCCGCCCATTGCAATCACCGGAATCCGCGCCAGGGCGGCCATATGCCGGAGCCCGTCCGCGCCCAATGTCGCAGCGCCGGGGTGGCTCGGTGTCGAAAACACCGGCGATACGATTGCCGCGTCGGCGCCGGCGGCGGCGGCACGCGCCACCGCTTGCGGCGAATGCGCGGCGGCGGTCAGCAGCGATAGCCACTCTGGTCTTTGGAAGTGTTCCGCCGCGTGCTCGGACAAGTGCAGCCCGGCGTGCAGCGATTGCGCCAGTTCGGCGTCGCCGGCGATCAGGAACTCCACGTCCTGCTCTGCGCACCGATTCGCCAATTGTGACGCAAGCGTTCGTCGTTCGGCGTCGTCCCGCCAGCGCAGAATGAATCCGCACCCGGAACCCAACGGCGCGACCAGACGACCCGGGTCCGGCGTCCGCACATCGTCGGTCATCACGAACAATGCCGGCAATATCGCGCCGCTTGCGGTCCGTGGCGATCCGGCGCGGCGGTGCATCCGGCGTGCGCCGGCGATCAGTTGGTCGACGGCGGCGGTCATCGTTCGACTTTGACCGTGCCAACGGGGGCAGCGCAAGCGCGGTGGCGCGTTTGGACCCGGAACTGGTACCGTTGGGCGATATGGCCGAGGACCTTCCGGACCCGGATGTCGCGGCGAACCTCGACGAGGTGCGCGCGCGTATCGCCGCCGCGGCGCGCGATGCCGGGCGCTCGCCGGACGAAATCAATCTGGTCGCGGTGTCCAAGTTGCACGGGGCCGACCGGATCGTTGCCGCGCTCGCGGCGGGTCATCGGCAATTTGGCGAAAACCGGGTCCAGGAAACGGAATCAAAATGGCCGCCGTTGCGCGAACGTTTTCCGGATGCCGTCCTGCATCTTGTCGGATCACTGCAAAGCAACAAGGCCGCGAATGCGGTGGCGCTGTTCGACGTGATTCAAACCCTCGACCGGCCAAAGCTCGCCCATGCGCTGGCGCGGGCAATGGATCGCCGCGGCCGCCGCCCGGACTGCTACATCGAGGTGAACCTCGGGGACGAACCGCAGAAAGGCGGAGTACAGCGGGTGGACCTGGAATCGTTCGTGGCGCTGTGCCGCGACGATCTCGCGCTGCCGGTCACCGGCTTGATGTGCATTCCGCCCGCGGACGACGAACCGTCGCCGTATTTCGCGTTGCTCGCCAAGCTGGCATTGCGGCTTGGTTTGCCCCGGGTCAGCATGGGCATGAGCGCCGACTTTGAAATTGCGGTCGCGTTCGGCGCGACCGAGGTGCGAGTCGGTTCGGCGATTTTTGGACCGCGAACCTCGCCCGGCGCAATCTAACGCACGCCGAACATCGCGCCGATGTCGTTGCCGGCGGCGGCGGCGGCGGTCAAAAAGTTCAGGCGCGCCAGCCCGTCGCCGGGCAGCGCCACATCGACCGCCGCCGACTCTGCCGTCCGCTGTTCGGGCCGCGGCTGCGGATTCGCGTCGGCATTCGGTCGATCCTCCGTCACGGCAGGCGTCTGCTGTCGCGCGGATTCCGGAATCCCGAGCGATGCCAGCAACAGCGCGGCCTGGTCCTGGGGCAGCGCCACCGCGCCGGGCAGCATCGCAGGGGCGACCGCGCCGCCGCCGCCGAATGCCGCCATCAACAACGCATCGGCCGACGGCGAAACGATGGTCGCATCGCCGTTCGCGATCGGCGCTGGCGGTTGGTCCGAAGCTGCGACCTGCGACTGCGGCGGCTCCACGCCGGCGTCCGGCGCTCCGCTCCGCCCCAGCCACGCCATCGCGACTTCGCCAGGATTTCTGCCGGTGGCTTCGGTGACCACCGAATCCGCCACCCCCAAGACCAGCCCCGGAAGGCCACCGAACAAGCCTCCGCCCGCCAGCTTGGCCGCCGGCGCAATCTGGTCTCCGGTGATCGCGCGGTACGCCCACGACACGACCGGAATGTGCTGCAACGGATTGACAATATCGACCAGATCGCCGAACGAAAAACCGTCACCGCCCCACGCGCCGGGCGCGGCTGCCAAAGCCGGGCCGGCGTCCGCCCTGGCCGACGGCGGCTCCGAGAGCGGTGACGGAAGCAGAGTGCGCGAAACCGATTCCATTTGCATCGAAGACAAGCAAACGGCGCGCCAGCTCGCCGGGTGGCCAGGTGCGACGGAAGCGGGCGAATCGGCGCGGCCCCCCAAGCCCCACGCGCCCGCGTACGGGTCGGCGAGGCAGATCTTGCCGCCCTTGCGGCAGTGTTGTGCGCTTCGGGAATCTGTAGCATTCTCGCGCTGCGCCACTGGTTCCGCGCCGCGCGCGTTGTTGATTCCGGCATGCCCACACCCAAATCCGTTTTGCTGATCGACGATGACGAAGCCTTGCGGGATTCGCTCGCCGAACAACTGAACATGCACGAGGAGTTCGAAACGGTGACCGCCGAAAGCGGCGCCAGGGGGCTGGAGGTCGCGAAGGCGCAGCATTTCGACGCCATCCTGCTGGACGTCGGATTGCCGGACCTGGACGGGCGCGAAGTCTGCCGCCTTTTGCGCAAGACCGGAGTGAAAGCGCCGATCCTGATGCTGACCGCACAGGACACCGACGCCGATGCGATCCTCGGCCTCGAATCCGGCGCCAACGATTACGTCACCAAACCGTTCAAGCTTGGGGTGCTGGTCGCCCGGTTGCGGGCGCATCTGCGACAGCACGAACAAAGCGAAGACGCGGTCTTCGCCATCGGCCGCTATTCCTGTCGACCCAGCTCCAAACTGCTGGTGGACCCGGATTCCGGCGAGAAAGTGCGACTGACCGAAAAGGAAACCGCGATCCTGAAGTATCTGTACCGGGCCGGGCCGCGCGTCGTGAACCGTGAAACATTGCTGTCCGAGGTCTGGGGCTACAACTCCGGCGTCATCACCCACACGCTGGAGACCCACGTCTATCGGTTGCGCCAGAAAATGGAGCGCGATCCCTCGGCGGCGGAACTCCTGGTCACCGAGCCCGGCGGCTATCGCCTGGCGCCGTGACGGCGCGGGTCCGAAGTCCTTTCCCGCTGTCTCTGAAATGGGCAAAATGACCGGATTCTCCCGGTCTCCAATCTTGCGGGATTTGCGCCTTGGCAGATGACAGCGACTTTTTCGTCCGGTTCTGGGGCGTGCGCGGCAGCATTGCGACGCCGGGGCCGGAAACGAGGCGGTATGGCGGCAACACCTCGTGTCTTGAAATCCGCTGCGGCGGTCGGGCGCTGGTGTTCGACGCCGGTACCGGACTTCGCTATCTGGGCAAGGAACTGGTCCGCGAAGGGCCGCTGGACATGGACCTGTACCTGACCCACACCCATTTCGATCACGTCTGCGGCCTGCCGTTCTTTGTGCCGTTCTTCATCAAGGGCAACAAGTTCCGTTTGTGGGCCGGGCATCTGAAGGCCAGGGATTTGACGGTGCGCTACGTCATCTCCGAGTTGATGTACTCGCCGCTGTTTCCGGTTCCGCCGGAAATTTTCGCCGCCGACATCGCATACAACGATTTCGACGCAGGGGAATCGTTGCATCCGATGCCGGACGTCACGGTTCGCACCGCGGCGCTGAACCATCCCGACAACGCCACCGGATATCGCATCGAATACAGCGGCAAGTCGATCTGCTATCTGACAGACACGCAGCATTCGCCGGGCCAGCCCGACCAGAACATTCTGGCGCTGATCGACGGCGCCGACCTGGTAATCTACGACGCCACCTACACCGATGAGGAATTCGCCGCGCGTTCCGACTGGGGCCATTCATCCTGGGAAGAGGGCGTGCGCCTGTGCGACGCCGCGGGTGCGAAAACCTTTGTCGTGTTTCATCACGATCCCGACCATACCGACGATTTCATGGACCGCGTGGCCGACGAGGTCGAACAGAAACGTCCCGGATCGATCGTCGCCCGCGAGGGCATGATCCTGCGTCCCTGATCCGCCGCTGCCTGCGTGGCGGCGACGGCCGCACCGTGCTATAGGCACCGCGCCGCCGCCCCAGTTGGACTTGCCGTGCCCTCTGCGATTTCCCGCGCACTGATTTCCGTCTCCGACAAGACCGGCCTTGTCGCTCTTGGACAGGCGCTGGCGCGCCATGGCGTCGAGTTGATCTCGACCGGCGGCTCCGCCCGGGCGCTGGCCGATGCCGGCGTCGCGGTCCGCGAAGTCGCGGATTACACCGGGTTTCCCGAGATTCTCGGCGGTCGCGTCAAGACCCTGCATCCGCGCCTGTATGGCGGCATTCTCGCCGTGCGCGGCGACCCCGGCCACCGCGCCGACATCGCAGCGAACGGCATCGACAACATCGATCTGGTCGTCGTCAATCTGTATCCGTTCGAGCTTGCCGTTGCATCGGGGGCCGCCGACGCGGACTGCATCGAACAGATCGACATCGGCGGCCCGTCGATGATTCGCGCCGCGGCCAAAAACCACGAATCGGTGACCGTCATTGTCGATCCGGCCGACTACGGCGCAGTTGTCGCGGCGATGGACGCCGGCGGCGGCGCTGTCCCCGATGACCTGCGCCGGTCGCTGGCGGCCCGGGCGTTTGCGCGCATCGCCGCCTACGACGCGGCGATCAGCAACTGGTTTGCGGCGCGCGAGGCCGCGGACGCGATGCCGGCGCATTTTGCGATCACCGGCGAACGGTCGCTGGCGTTGCGCTATGGCGAAAACCCGCATCAGCACGCGGCCCTGTACGTCACCGCAGACTCGCGACCCGGCGTAGCCTCGGCGACACAGATTCAGGGCAAAGAACTCAGCTACAATAACCTCGCCGACGCCGACGCCGCCTTTGAGCTTGCGGCGGAGTTCGACGAACCGGCGGTGGCGATCATCAAGCATGCGAATCCGTCCGGGGCGGCGGTCGCCGATTCCCTTGCCCAGGCCCACGCGCGGGCGCTGGCGTGCGATCCGGTCAGCGCGTTCGGCGGCATCGTCGCCGTCAATCGCGTGCTGGACCGCGCCACCGCCGAAGCGATTGTCCAGGTCTTCACCGAGGTCGTCATCGCCCCGGACGCCGACGCCGACGCGCGGGCGGTGCTGGCGGCGAAAAAGAACCTGCGCGTGCTGCTGGCCGGCGGACTGCCCGACCCGGCGGCGCCGGGGCGGATGTTTCGTTCTCTGGCCGGCGGGCTACTGGTCCAGGGGCGCGACGCGGGCCGGGTCGCCGACGCCGACCTGAAGGTGGTCAGCAAGCGGCCGCCGACCGATGACGAACACCGCGACCTGTTGTTTGCGTGGCGAGTCTGCAAGCACGTCAAATCCAATGCCATCGTGTTCGCCAGACACGGCGCCACCACCGGCATCGGCGCGGGCCAGATGAGCCGCCTCGATTCGGTGCGCATCGCCACATTGAAGGTGCAGGCGGCGGCCGCCGCGGCGGGTGCGGCCGTGCCGGCCACCCGCGGCTCGGTGCTGGCGTCCGATGCGTTCTTCCCGTTTGCCGACGGCCTGGTGGCGGCGGTGGCGGCCGGGGCGACGGCGGTGATCCAGCCCGGCGGGTCGGTGCGCGACGACGAAGTGATCGCCGCCGCCGACGATGCCGGCTTGGCGATGCTGTTCACCGGCATGCGCCACTTCCGCCACTAGAGCAACTTCTGACCAAATAGAACCATTCTGGCGGTGCGGATTTGGGTCAAGATCGAGGGTTTCGGC
>JAQBXG010000047.1 GCA_027625125.1 Pseudomonadota bacterium | reverse complement strand
ATCCGCTGGACCGGCCGGTGAGTTCGGCCATCACCCCCTTGGGGTCCATGCCCGCCGCCAGCATGTGGCCGTGGTCGCGATAGGTGGTGATGACCGAATCGTCGGGGCCGATCGCCGCCTGCATACCGGTCACCACCGCTTCCTGGCCGATATACAGGTGGCAAAAGCCGCCGATCAGCCCCATGCCGTACAGTTGTCCGGCCTTCTCCTCGAAGCGCCGGATCAACAGCATGTCGCGATAGAACCTTTGCAACGTCTCGCGCCCAGGTCCTTTGTCCGCTTTGCGCGTGGGCCGCTTGCCCGCCGCGCGCGCGCCGCTTTTTCGCTTGCCCGATGTCGCCGCCATCGTCGCTCCTGTGCCCGCCTTGGCCGCGGGCATCATACCGCGAAGCAACGCCCCCGTTGCATGCAATTCCGGGGCGAACATTGCACCCCAAAGAATTGAAACGGTATTTTCCGGCTGACGCTCGAAGACATCACAGAACGCGGCCTCGCCGTATTGCAGGTCCAGCGTCGTGGCGCGCGTGTCATCGACCTGCGCCGACCTCGTTCAATCAGTTGCTGAAACGATCGCCGCTGAGCGTACTGAAAGCAGACCCGGCAGCACTTGCATGTGCAAGCTCGCGTCTGGCCTAACTCTGACATTCGCGTTGACTAGAACCTCACTTTTGCTCGCACCATGACGTCGGATGCAGGCATTGACTGTGCGGCCGTGGGGACGGTTTGCATGACATCAAGATTCAACGACAATGACCCTGTCAAGTTTCGATGTTCCACGCCTGAAGCATAGACTTGGGCGTTGCCGGTGAAGTCGAATTTCACATACGGACTGAGGAACCACAAAGAACTCTCGCCATTACCGCCTATGCCAAAGCTGTAGGTCACCATGGTGCTGATCGAATACTCGTCGTAATCGTCGCGCCCCAGTTGGGTTTGGCCTTCGATAAAACCGTTGAACCCAGTCACTCCATTGCCCATGCGAACACCGCCGCCCACGTCGTACGCGTTGGGGTCACTGTTCGTCGGATCCATGAGGTCGTAGACTAGCGCCCCCTTGACAAATGGCTGAAATACCGTGCCGCCTTGGTGGAAGCTGAAAGCCGCTTCCAAGCTCGTTTTGGCCTGGCGGGTGTTTGCTGTCGCAGCCGCAATCACCGTGCCGTCGCTTTCCGCAAATGCCTCCACGCTCTTGTGCGTCGCCAACAGGCTTACCTGCGCCAGCACATCCAGAGGAATTTCCGGGTTCGGCTGCAGTTTGTAGCTGCCGTTGATCGCAGTGTAGGACATTTTGCTGTCCGTGGAACTGGTGACAGAACCCGATGATCGAGTCTGGTCGAGGTTGTTGACGGCATACCCGGCAAGCGCAGACAACTTGATCCGGTCAGTTACGTAGTACACGGCATAGGGCGTGACGGTCCATGATCCCTCATCATAAGTGCCCGTGTTATACGTCGTGGTCAATTTGGTTTCGGAATAGCCGAGCGACGCGCCGGCGAAGACTTGCGGATTTAACTGGTAGTCCGCGCCAATGTTATAGCCCCATACGTCGCCGACATAGCGTGCGTCGTCGCCGGTGCGGTTGCGGGTGTTGTCAACGCGAGTGAACGACCCATGGCCCCAGATGGTAATTGGGCGACGGGCCAATAGATTGGCGCGGTCCTGTTGCAGCAACCGGAATTCCGGTTCGTCGCCTGTGCCAGCAGCGCCCCGCACAATGTTGGAGGTGTCGAATGACATCAACATCGCCAATTCGCATACGCTACCGCCGCGAGACGACGACGTGTTGGCGGCTTGCGATATCCACGGATCAACAAGGCCCGCAGACATGAAATCAACAGCGTTGTCCCTTCGACCACCAGTACTTCCCCCGCCACCAGGCGCGGTACGTCCGGCTCCCGGGGTGGTGCGCCCGATACCGCCTGGGGTGTCGCGACCAACGCCGGGGGCGACCCGGCTGACCCCCAAGGGACTGCCAATGGCGTTCAAGCGCATCCCGATATTCGTTATGACGACATTCGCTTGGGAACGGGAAATTGCGGCGTGGGGAGTTCTGGGTGTTGATGACGCGGCGGTTTCCGGCGTCGTCACCTTTGCCGCCGTAATATCGTAGGACGTACCTCCACCTGCGACCGTAAACGATACGGTCATGGTATACTCCGTACCGTCGAAGTCATGGATCACAGTAGCTGTTGTCGGGCCGTTGGTGGTCACGTTTATTGAAGCGAAGTTAAAAGCGGCAAAACTCGTGCCTGCAATGGTGGCTGTGCTGGTGTGCAAGTTTGAGACATAAGTACCGCCTGTGCCTCTGACAAACGATTCATTCCCGGTAATATCTGTCAAGAAGCTGATATCCCTGAGACCGGTCGAGGCTCCTGCGTCGGAGACAGAACAAGTTTTCGCAGAAAAATCAAAAACCACGGAACTATTAGTGGAAATAGTTTCAGAAGCGAGGCCGGTACAATTAAAAGTCGCCGCTGACGCTGGTGTAACCAGCGTCAAAACTACTACCGTCATTGCAATACAAAAGTAATGCCGCATTTTGAAATTTACCTGGCATGCCCCAGATGACTCCCAAATCCGGCTCCGATGATAGCCAAACGGGCTTCATCTCGGAAGCATTATGCGCGTTTGCACTCAACCAGTGCTATTTTGCCGAGGCACGGTCGATTGGCGTTTGCCGCTGAGTTTCGGCCATTATCGCGCGATCCAGGCACACTTCGCCCTCCGTCATTTCAAGTTTCCCTTGTTCAAGCCGTTACCGGGGTCGGTCGTCGTAGTCTGTCGATCCGTTCCAAATGTCTCAGAACAGACCGCGGGGCACGGCGACCGCCGCCATTTCTTAAGGTAGCGTAACGGCCACGAGTGACGACCTTCGTCGCGATCTTGGCCAGCTTGTCGCAGATATTGGTCAACGACCAGCGTTCCACCACCTTGGGCAATGCCAGCGGCCGCATGAATCTGGCGAGGTTGTACGCCGGGGCATCAACTAGCCGCCAAGACGACCGACAGTCGATTGGCGAAACATTCCGGTCATCGCGTACTGGCCGTTCTTCCCGGTTCGCGGGTCCACCAGATGCTCCCCGGCCAAATCGGTCAGTCCCAAGGCGTCGTCGAATTCGAGGAGCGGCAAACCCCCACCGTCGGAAGTGATCTTCGAGCCATGGAATTCCACTTTCAGGCGACGGTCGGTTCCGAAACGCAAAACCCCGGTTCGTTTTCACCCATCGGGCGCGACATCCGATCCCCTCCTGCTCGGCGGTAACACCATGATTCCTACAGTAGAACCGCGATTTCATGGTCTCCAGAATGCAGCGCCATCCGGGGAACAGGGGTTGAAACATTTGCCGAAATCGCCGCGCACCGCGCGAACGAAAATTGCTTGCGGGCTATTCCCCCAGAACGAGGATTTCGTCGCGCCGCGCCAACCCCAGCACGTGCCGCGCCCGTTCGTCCAGCAAATCCAGGTCCAGGCTCTCCTCGCGCAGCAGACCGACCCGATGCTCAAGCAGGTCAATGCGCCCTTTATTCAGGATATAGCGATGCTCAAGCCGCGCGATCTGTTCCGACAGAAGAAACCAGTCCCCCAGGCCCCGCTCGCCCAACACACCGTGGACGCCGAAATACGCGACGATGCCCAGCCCGACGAATGCCGCCAGCACCGTCCGCAAACGCCGTAATCTGCCGCCGCGCGATCCCATGACCGAATCGAATCACAGGAGATTCGGCCGGGTCAAGGAAAGAAGTGACGGCGCCGTCAGCTGCGACCGCCGGAATGGCGCGGCAGGAATGCGTCGGCGCCGGCATAGCGCGCCGCCGGGCCCAGCATTTCTTCAATGCGCAAGAGCTGGTTGTACTTCGCCACCCGGTCGGAGCGGGACAGCGATCCGGTCTTGATCTGCCCGGCGTTGGTCGCAACCGCAAGATCGGCGATCGTCGAGTCTTCGGTTTCCCCGGACCGGTGCGAGATGACTGCGCGATAGGCCGCGCGCTGCGCCGTCTCGACGGCCTCCAGCGTTTCGGTCAGCGTTCCGATCTGGTTGACCTTGACCAGAATGGCGTTGGCGACGCCGCGATGAATGCCGTCGCGCAAACGCGCCGCATTCGTCACAAACAGGTCGTCGCCGACCAGTTGCACACGGTCGCCGATCGCGCCGGTCAGCGCCGTCCAGCCGTCCCAGTCGTCCTCGGCCATGCCGTCCTCGATCGAGACAATCGGATAGTCGCCCACCAGCGCCTCGTAGAATCGCACCATCGCCGGATAATCGCGCGCCTTGCCCTCCAGCTGGTATTTGCCGTTGTCAAAGAACTCTGTCGACGCCGCATCAAGGGCGAGGAAGATGTCCTTGCCCGGCGCAAGACCCGCGGCCTCGATCGACGCCATCAACGTATCCAGCGCCTCGCGCGCGCCGCTTACGCCGGGCGCGAATCCGCCTTCGTCGCCGACGTTGGTGTTGTGCCCGGCGTTGCGCAGTTCGGCCCGCAGCGCATGAAAAACTTCCGCGCCCATGCGCACCGCCTCGGCCATCGTCTCGGCGGCGACCGGCATGATCATGAACTCCTGGAAATCCAGGCTGTTGTCCGCGTGCGCGCCGCCGTTGATCACGTTCATCATCGGCACCGGCAGCGTGCGGGCGTTGACCCCGCCCAGATACGCATGCAGCGGCAATCCCGCCTCCACCGCCGCCGCCCGCGCCGTCGCAAGACTGACCCCCAAAATGGAGTTGGCCCCCAGGCGCTGCTTGTTCGGCGTGCCGTCAAGGTCGATCATCGCCTGGTCCAGCGCGACCTGGTCCTCGGCGTCCAGTCCGGACAGGGCGTCGAACAACTCGCCGTTCACCGCCTCGACCGCGTTTTGCACTCCCTTGCCCAGATACCGCGCCCCGCCGTCGCGCAGCTCGTGCGCCTCGTGGGCGCCGGTCGACGCCCCGGACGGAACCGCAGCGCGCCCCATCGAGCCGGTCTCAAGGACGACATCGACCTCGACGGTGGGATTGCCGCGCGAGTCGAGAATCTCGCGGCCGGTAATATCTACGATCGCCGTCATGGGTGCTCCGCGTTCAGGATTCTTCCTGGATTTCGGGAAGCGCGTATTCGGTCGCGCGCTCCACCTTCGCCATCATCAGGATGCCGCCGCCAAACCGTTCGATGTTCGCACGCTCGTGAAGATATTCAAAGATTTCGTGGCGCCGATCGTGGGGCACCACCAGCGACAGGATATCTACTTCGCCCCAGTCGCCGTAACTGATCGACTGCGCGACTCCCAGCCCGCGCCCGCTGGCGACGTTGCCCGAATCGATGCGCTTTTCCGCGTGCAGCAACCGCACCAGTTCGAGCGCCGAGCCTTTGGGCAGAAACGCGGTCAACATGACCCCGCCGCGGACGGATTGCACGCCGTTCACGACGGCTCCTCCGAGCGGGCTTCCAGCCGCGCGAGCACCTCGGGCGGCACATACGTCGCCGCTTTTTCCAGCGGCGTGATGTACATGATTCCCATGCCGGGCGTGTTCAGCTCCCCGGCCAGATACATCGTCTCGAAAATATGTTCCACCTGGTCCTCGGAGACGACGATCTGCACGACCTCTTTTTCGACCTCGACGGCGACGCCCAGCAAGCCCAGGCGCTCGCGAATGCCCATGCCCTTGGCGAAGTGAACCGTCGCGCCCTGGGCGCCCGCCGCATAGGCGGCCTTGACGATCTTGTCGGCGACGCCGCGCTGGACCACGCAGGTGATCAGCGTCACGTCCGTCAGTACGATGATTTCCCTCTTGCTCATGCCGCCACCCCCTGCCCCTGTCTGGCCGGCTGTTCCGCTTCGCGTCCCCGTAGCGCCGCGCGCCGGGCCGCCGTGCGCTGCACCCACAGGCCCGTGGCCATCACCGTCAGGATCGGCCCGATTGACGCCATCGACAGGATGCCGAACCCTTCGATCGCGTCCACCGCGTTGCCGAATCCAAGCCCCATCGCCAGCACCAGCGGCACCGTCACCGGCCCGGTCGTCACCCCGGCCGAGTCCCAGGCCACGTTGACGAACTCCTCCGACGACAGAATCGTCAGCAATACCGCCGCCGCGTATCCAGGCAGGATCAGCCACGCGAGCGGAATATCCAGCACGATCTTCAGAATACCGACGGCGATGCCGAACGCCACGCCAACCGACACGGCATACATCAAAGTCCGTTTCTTGAAGGCGCCGTTGGTCAAATTCTCGACGGTCAGGCCCAGCGCGTTCAACGCCGGCTCCGCCAGCGTCGCGCCGAATCCCAGCGCCCAGGCAAAGACCAGCGCGATCATCACGCCGACGCCAACGGAATACAACGGCGAGCCGGGCATCACGCCGACTTCGGCGAACGCGCCGGCCACAAGGCCGCCGGACTGGCTGCCCAATTTCGCGAGGCCATAGGTCAGTCCGACGTTGAATACGATCATGCCGATCAGCGCCAGCGTGATGCCATAGGTGACGATCCCCGCCTCGGCCAGTTTTTCGCGCAACACCGCGAACAGAATCAAGAACAGGAAAGCCATCAACGGCACGATCGCGCGGATTCCGCCGATGATCTCGGCGACCGGCGTGCGCGTCAACCACGTGGCATCGCCCGCTTGCTGCGCCGCCTGGGCCGTGGCGATGATCGTCTGCGTGTCCGTCGTCGCGCCCACGTACAGCGAAAGCAGCATCACGCCGACGATCGGAAACAGCGACGCAAGCGTGACGATTCCAAACCCGCTTAGCGACGACGAACCCTTGCCTGCCGCCGAGGCAATGCCGATGCCCAGCGCCAGCACCAACGGCACCGTCACCGGACCGGTCGTCACCGCCCCGGAGTCCCACGCCAGCCCCAGCGTCTTGCTCAATTCGGGATCCCACATGATGTACAGCACCAGCCCCAGCGTCGGCACCAGCGCCGCGAAGATCAGCGGTTTCAAGCTCCAGCCGCGCAGAAACCGGATCGTCCCCAGCACCGCCGCGCAGCCGACGCCGATACCGACCACCAGCACCAGCGTGCCGGCGCGGTTGTTCAACAATTCATAGAGATACGGCGCGCGGGTCACCTCGACGATCGAGCCGACTGCCTGCAACGCGCCGATCGCGGGTTCCGCCAGTGTGACCCCGATCCCCAACAGGAAAACGATGAACAGCACAACCGGCAACGCCGACTTTTTCGGCAGCTTGTTGCCGATGATTTCGGCGAATGGCATCATGCCGAGCTTCAGCCCTTCCATGAACAGCATCAGCCCGATGATGACGGCGCCGAATCCGGCGACGATCACCCAGATGTCGGCGACATCCTGGCGAAGAATCAACAACTGAAACAGCATCAGGTACAGCGCCAGCGGCACCACGGTCCGCACCTGCTCATAGAATCGTGTGCCCAGGTACGGCGCCAACAGCCGCTCGACATCGATCGCGCGCAGTTTCAGCTTCTGTTGCGGCGCCGGGCCGCCGCGCGTCAGTTCGTTGTAGCTGACCACCGTCTGGCGGCTTCGCATGCCGCGCAAGAACTCGCCATACCGGATTTGGCTCATTGCTTCGCCTTCCCCTTCGTCAGCGCGTCGATCGCCACCACGTCCCGCAACATCGATTCCAGCTCCGCCAGCGGCACCATATTCGGCCCGTCGGACGGCGCCGCATCGGGATCGGGATGGGTTTCGATGAACAGCGCCGCGCACCCCACCGCGGCCGCCGCCCGCGACAGGGCCGGAACGAACCGCCGCTCGCCGCCGCTCGCGCCGCCAAGCCCTCCCGGTTGCTGTACGGAATGGGTGGCGTCAAACACGACCGGGTACCCCGTTTCGGCCAGCACGGGAAGCGCGCGAAAGTCGGACACCAGCGTATTGTAGCCAAAACTCGCGCCGCGTTCTGTCAGCAAAATGTTCCGGTTTCCGGCCCCGGCGATCTTGGCGGCGACGTTCGCCATGTCCCACGGCGCCAGGAACTGTCCTTTTTTCACATTGACCACGCGGCCGGTGCGGGCCGCGGCTTCCAACAGGTCGGTCTGGCGGCACAGGAACGCGGGGATTTGCAGCACGTCAACGACGGCGGCCAGCTCCGCGCATTGCCCGGCATCATGCACGTCGGTCAGCACCGGAACTCGCAGCCGCGCCCGGATGTCGGCGAACACCTCCAACGCCCTGGCCAGGCCGATGCCGCGGGGACTGTCGGCCCGGGTGCGGTTCGCCTTGTCGAACGACGTCTTGAAGATGAAGCCCATGCCCAGACGTGCGGCGATGTCCCGCACCTCCGACGCCACCGCGAACGCGTGGTCGTGGCTTTCCATCGCGCACGGCCCGGCGATCAGCACCAGCGGCAAATCGTTGCCGACCGTGACGTTGCCGATCTCGACATGGCGCGCGGCCGTCATCGCATCACACCAGGCGCGATTGGCGCACCGCCGCGTCGATGAACGACGCAAACAGCGGATGGGGATCGAACGGCTTTGACTTCAGCTCCGGGTGAAACTGCACGCCGACGAACCACGGGTGGCCTTTCAACTCGACAATTTCCGGCAGCGCGCCGTCCGGCGACATGCCAGAGAACCACATCCCGGTGGCTTCCAGCGCCTCGCGATGGCCGATGTTGATTTCGTAGCGGTGGCGGTGGCGCTCAAAAATGCGTTCGGCGCCGCCGTACAGCGACCGCACCAGGCTTCCGTCGGCCAGATCGCAGGGGTATTCGCCCAGCCGCATCGTCCCGCCGAGGTCGTCGCCGGCGCTCCGCACCGCGCGGCCACCTTCCGTCTGCCATTCGGTCATCAATCCGACGACCGGAACGCGACAGCCGGGGAACTCGCTCGACCCGGCGCCGTCGATGCCGGCCAGGTTTCGCGCCGCTTCGATCACCGCCATCTGCATCCCCAGGCAAATACCGAAATAGGGGATGCCCTTCTCCCGGGCCAACCGCGCCGCGTTGATTTTTCCCTCCGCGCCGCGTTCGCCGAATCCGCCGGGGACCAGAATGCCGTGCACGCCTTCCAGCTGATGCAGCGATGCCTCAGTTTCGAACACTTCGGAATCAATCCACAACAGTTCCGGACGCACGCGGTTGGCGATGCCGCCGTGCACCAGCGCCTCGCCCAGGGATTTGTAGGCGTCCTGCAAGCCGGTGTACTTGCCGACGATCGCGATGGTCACTTCACCCTCGGGCGCGCGCACGCGCTCGACGATCTCCTCCCAGACGCTGAGGTCGGGCGGCGGCGCGTCGTCCAGTCCGAACGCCCGCAGCACCACATCATCCAGCCCCTGCTCGTGATAGCGCAACGGCACCTCATAGATCGTCGAGACATCCAGCGCCGGCACAACCTGCTCCAGACGCACGTTGCAAAACAGCGCGATTTTCTTGCGTTCCGATTCCGGAATTTCCCGGTCGCACCGGCAAACGACGATGTCAGGCTGGATGCCGATCGAGCGCAGTTCCTTGACTGAATGTTGCGTCGGCTTGGTCTTCAGCTCTCCCGCCGACGGAATATACGGGACCAGGGTCAGGTGTACGAACACCGCCCGGTCGCGGCCGAGTTCGTTCGACAACTGACGAATGGCTTCCAGAAACGGCTGGCCCTCGATATCGCCGACCGTGCCGCCGATTTCGCATAGAACGAAATCGTTGCCTTCGGTATCCGCCAGAATGAACTCGTTGATGGCGTCAGTGACATGGGGAATGACCTGGACCGTCGCGCCCAGATAATCCCCGCGCCGCTCGGCGGCGATGATGCCGCCATAGATGCGGCCGGTGGTGATGTTGTCGCTCTGGCGGGCGGGCACCCCGGTGAACCGCTCGTAGTGGCCCAGGTCCAGGTCGGTCTCGGCGCCGTCGTCGGTGACGTACACCTCGCCGTGCTGGTACGGACTCATCGTGCCCGGGTCAACATTCAGATACGGGTCGAGCTTCCGCAGGCGCACCTTGTATCCGCGCGCCTGCAACAAGGCCCCCAACGCGGCGGCGGCGAGACCCTTGCCCAGGGAGGAGACCACGCCGCCGGTAACAAAAATGAACCGCGTCATGGACCTGCACAATACAGCAGTGGATCAACGGACCAAAGCGAAAGCGGCAACGCCGCCGCGATCGCGGCCGGCGTCCCGACGGCGATAATCGCCCGCCGGCACCGCGGGTCCGGCGGGAA
>JAQBXG010000046.1 GCA_027625125.1 Pseudomonadota bacterium | reverse complement strand
TGCACCACAGTTTGTGGCGGCGCCGGGGTCGTACAACGCCAGTTGACTTGCCCGCAAAGTCTGAAACTATCGCCGCTATGGGGGGCAATCACGAGAACGGACTTGTGCCGGCCTCCCGCAACTCAGTGTCAATCGGGGCTGGGAGGTCCCACCGGCATGAACATGAAAGAAAACACACGGCTTCGAGCCGTGACATCGACGATTCTGGGAGGAGCGTTGGCGACCGCGATGGCGGTGCCGGCGATGGCGTTCCCCGCGGACCAGTTGCGGATGGAAAACGCCGATCGCGAGCCGCAGAACTGGTTGATGCAGTTCCAGAACTATGGTTCGCATCGGTACACGCGGCTGAACCAGATCAACCGCAACACCATCGGCAATATGAAGATGGCGTTTACGGTGCCGTTGAACGACGTTTTGCGTGGCGACACCGAGGCCGACAACCAGAGCACCGGGCTGGTCGACGACGGCTTCATGTGGATCGACGGCGGTTACGGTCTGATCTACAAGATCGACCTTCGCTCCGGGAATCAGGGCGTTGTCGTCTGGAAGGCGGACGCCGCCGTTTCCCGCGATGAAAACCGCCGCACCCGCGGCATGGCGATGTGGGAGAACGCCGTCGTCCACAACCTGGTCGACGGCCGCGCGATCAGTGTCAATCGCGACACCGGCGAGTTCCTGTGGGACGTCCAGGTCGCGCGTATTCCCCATGAAAAGGGCGGCGCCGCCGACACGCCGCGCATGGACCGGGAAGGCTTCACGGCCGCGCCGATTGCCGCCGACGGCAAGATGCTGGTGGGCCAGAGCAAGGGTGACGCCGGGACCCGCGGCTGGATCGCCGCGCTGGATATCAATACCGGCGAGGAAATCTGGCGCCAGTACACGGTGCCCGGACCGGGCGAGATGGGACACGAAACCTGGGCCGACGATCACGGCGCCTGGAAGACCGGCGGCGCCTCGCTGTGGACCACCGGTTCGTACGATCCCGAGCAGCGAGTGACGATCTGGGGCACCGCCCAGCCGGTGCCGATGTTCGACCCGGAGTTCCGCCCCGGCGACAACCTGTTTTCGAACAGCGCCATGGCATGGGACATCGATACCGGGGAGATCAAGTGGTACTTCCAGTATGTGCCCAACGAGTCCTGGGACTATGACGAAAACGGCGTGCACATGCTGATCGATGCGCCGTTCAACGGCACCGACCGCAAATTGGTCGCGCACTTCGGCCGGAACGGTTTCTACTATCAGCTGGACCGCACGAACGGCGACTTCCTGTCGGCCGCCCAGTACGTGTCAAAGGTCAACTGGACCGCCGGCATCGATCCGAAGACCGGCAAGCCGGTCGAGTACGACCCCAATCTGCAATTGCAGACGTATATCCCGGCGACCCGCTGGGCGCGGGACGACGCCGAGCCGAAGATGGCGTGCCCGGACCTTCCGGGCGGCGCGCGCTGGCAGCCGCCCGCGTACAATCCGGTAACCCGCGTCGCGTATATGTCGGGCGAAGACGGGTGCCAGCAGTTCGCCATCATCGCGGCGATCACCCTTGACGATCCGCCAGGCGCGATCGACGAACGCGGCCGCCGCCGGGAGGGCACGCGCACGGTGTTCCCGTCAGCCGGACTGGTGTCCGCCGTTGACGTGACCACGGGCCAGGTGCTTGCGCAGCAGCGCAATCCCTATCCCGGCAAGTCCGGCGTGCTGGCCACCGCCGGCGGGCTGATCTTCACCGCGTTCGAGGACGGAGAGCTGCGGGCCTATACCGATGATGACCTGACCCAGGTGTGGAGCTTCCACACCGGCATGGGCGTCAAGGCGCCGTTCTTCACCTATGCGGTCAATGGCAAGCAATATATGGCCATTGTCGCGGGCGGACGCACCCAGACCACCGGACGGGATGAAATCCCCGAGCCAGGTTGGGGTTCGATGCTGTACGTGTTCTCGCTGTAGTTCGGCGACTTCCCGAAAAGAGAGGGGCGGGCCAATGGCCCGCCCCTTTTTTGTCACAGCCGCCGCGCGTTCAAGGGATCGCGGTCTCGCCGGCCGGTCAATTGCCCGCGGCGGGAAAGCCGACACAGCGGGCCGCGGCCTGGCCGAGAAAGTCCGTGCACATTTCCTGGGTGATGTCGGGCTTGCCGACGAATTCGGCGAAGATCATTTCGACCAGCGCGTTCAGCAGACGGTCGGCGAGCGCGGTTTCCGCCTTGTCGGGAATCATGTCGCCGACATCATCGGCGACCATGCCCCAGCAAGGTGCGCGGTCGGTCCACGCGGTGCGCTGGAATGACGGCATCAGGCCGCCGGGGCGGCCGCAGCGGATCACGTCGCGCATTTCGTCGGGCGACAGGATGGTCTCCCGCAGATTGTAGCCTTGGGGGGCCTGGGGATCGTCCTGGTAGCCGTTGCCGAGGGAGCCGTGGCAGTCGCGGCAATTGGATCGCGTCAGCCAGACTTCCTTGCCCAACGCCGCCAGGCCCTGGGCGAGTACCGGCGACGGCAGCCCGATCAGGAACCCGGCAACCAGGGCCGCGCCGGCGAGACGTACCCATCCGCTACTGGAATTACGCATCTTTCTCCCCTTCCGCATCCTGCCAAATTGGCACGCCCAAGTTTCGCATCGCTGACGAAAGGATTCAACGCATCCGGCCCGATTGCCTGGCGACCTGCACACCGGTAAGCTTTTCCGGAGGTTTTCATGGGTGATCGATTTGGGGGGCGGCCGGTGAAGGCGCAATCCGCCGCAGCATTGTTGATCGGGGTATTGGCGGCAATTCCGGCCAGCGCCCAGGACGACCTGCGCGCACAGGCCGGTCTGTATGCGCCGTCGGCATGGGATCTCCGACTGGGGGCGCACGCGTACGAATTGCCGACCGAGGACTATATCGATTACGCCTGCGGCACCAACGGCGGCCCACCTTCGCTGCCGTTGTCCGGCTGGCGTGACTATGCGAAATGTTCCCCGGACGCCGAAACCGGGTTTCACGAGATTTATTTCCAGTACGACGACGAGAATGAATACTGGGCGAAGGCGCACGCTCTGCCGCATAAGATCGCCATCTTTCAGTACACGTCGGCGTACGAAATTCCGGTCATCGTTTCGGGCTTGTTCGACGGGCGCGGATTCCTGGTTGGCATTCGCATGGTGTCCGACCCCCGCGTCTCGGTGGAGATACGCGAACGCGGCGCCATCCTGGGAAACTTCTTGCGCTCGCGGTACGGCGAAGGCTGGAATTGCGAGGACCTGCCGCGGCTGGACGGCGAGGCGGAATTTCAGGGCAGTTATGTAAATACCAGGTGCCGGAAATCGGTCGACGACCCCGACGCCACGGTGGAAATCGTCACCCATAATTTTCGCAAACCTGGCCAGGTGCTGATCGACCCGGTGACGCGCCGCCCGACCACCGGCCAGTTCGAAAGCTCGACGCGGTTCGAACTGGTGCTGCGGAACGCCGCTGTCGGCCAGCCCCGGGAGGCGCCGACCGAATTTCCCGGCCCAACCGACAGAGACCTGTTGGCGGCCTGGGCGATGGATTGCCCGGGCTGCGATCTCAGGGGCGTCAACCTGAAACGCGCCGACCTGCGCGGCGCCAACCTTGCCGGAGCGGATTTGTCTGGCGCCAATCTGCACGCGGCCATTCTGGCCGGAGCAAACCTTGCGAACGCCAACCTGGAAGGCGCGAACCTGAATCGCGCCGATTTGAAACGCGCCAATCTGGAAGGCGCGAACATTCAGGAAGCGATGATGTACGAGGCGCGATGTGACGGCGCGAACCTGATCGGCGCGGACCTGACGTTGACCAATGCCGGTCGGGTGCAATTCATCGGCGCGAACTTGACCGGCGCGCGCATGGTGGCGATGGATCTGCGCGCGGCGCGCATGAATGACGCCGTATTTCTGGATGCGGACCTCAGCGGTTCATTGATGGATGATGCCCAATTGTCGCGGTCGAAGATGGCCGGGGTCATCATCCTGGAGGCGACGATGCCACGCGTGCAGTTGATCGACGCCGACCTGACCGGCGCCGATCTTCGCGCATCGAATTTCATCAACGCCAATTTGCGCGGCGCGAACCTGACTTCGGCCAACCTGTCGCTGGCCAATCTGTATCTGGCGAATCTGTCGGACGTGACGAAAGACGGAGCGATCTGGAACGACGCAGTTCTTCCGGGTGGGTTTGCGCCGTAGTCATTTTTCCAGAAACTGGATGCCGTCGAGAATGTCACCCACGCGATCACGGATCGCCTGCCGGGCCGCCTGGTCGTCTTCGGCGGCCCCAACGTTGACGTTTTCCACCATCAACTGCGCCGCTTCCTTTACCGCCTGGACAACACTGCGGGGATGTTCATTGCCCGCCGCGACCCCACCCAACAGGCCCACCAGGATGACTGTGAGCGCTTGCACCTCCATCTCCATTGCGCTGAATCTATCTTCCAGATCGGCCATTGGCGTCCTTTCGCGGTTGCTGTCGTTGTTGCCGTTGCGACCCGCCACAGTCGCCGAACCGGGCGAAAAGGTCCATCGCCCGGCGATCGCCGGAGTCTTGCGCCAGCGGGGGAACCCCGGCGGATGACCCGGTTCGCCGCCGTGGCTTTCCTGCTGATCCTGGCCGCCTCGCCGGCGACGGCGCAGGACCGGCCGGCAACGGCGAGCACGCTGCAACGCAACTTCGAGGCAATGGTGTTCGATGCGACGGTCGAAGTGTTGCCGTGGTCGCCGTTCCGGCGCTGGCGCGAGGAAGTGCGGGCGGTTTTGATCGGAGAAGGATCGGAGGCGTTTGCGCCGCATTTGCGCGCGTTGTTTGGCGAATTCGAGGCGCTGACCGGGATCCGGTTCACGCTGTCGGAATCCGATTCCGCGGCGACGGTGGAGATCGTGTTTGCCCGGCGTGACTGGTATCTGGGCGCCGCCGCGCGGTCATTCACCGAACCGGAACGGGTGCAATGCTTTTCGAACACGGTGATGGGCGGACAGGGCTGGATGCTGAGCGGCTTTGTCGTCATTCCCGACGATTTGCCGCGGCGCGAGGTCGAGGTCTGCCTGGCCCACGAAATGATGCATATACTGGGCTTCTCCGGGCATCCGTCGCGCACGTTTTCGTCGGTGTTGCGGAACGGCAATGCGCCCAGTGCGCTGACGATCAATGATCGCATACTCCTGCGCGCCTTCTACGACCCGGAACTCCGCGCGGGGATGCTGCACGAGGAGATGTTCGCGGCCTCGCAGCGCATATTGCGGACGTTGCGGGACGCAGTGATGCGAAGCGACGACGCGATGGCGGTGTTGACCCAGCGCCGCCGGGTGAACGACTGGCTGCCGGACGCGCCGCCGGCCTGACGGCCGTCAGTGCAAAGTCGCGTCTGGCCGGGCCGGGTCGGGCGCAGGCCTGGCCCCCGAATTGCCGAGGCTCCAGTCCGCCCGCGCGACCGCAGCGGTCAACAGATGCAGGAATGAGTGCAACAGGTCGTCGGTGAGGGTAACGCCGATTTCCTTGCCGCGGCGGGGCGACATGCGGATCGTTTTCAGGCCCTTCGGATTGTTGGTCACGCGAAGCCGCGAAACCAGGATCGGTTCATCGCCCAGCGGCCGGACGGTTTTTTCGGAATCGTAGGATTTCGAAAAATCAGTCTTTTGAATGGCGGCCTCGCGCCGGAACGCCGCCACGGTCTTCTGCGCACTTGCGCTGGACTGGCGCACGACATCGGGATGCGAATCCGCGGCGCGACCGAGGTTTTCGAGCAGCTTTCGCACATAGCGTCGCGTGAACCACAGCAAGTATTCGTTGTCGTCGGTCGTCTTCAGTCGAAAGACGATGCGGTCCTGCTCGGCATCAAACTCGAAACGGAATTGGTGCAGCACGCGATTGCCGACGTTTACTGCGTCACCGTGGCAAGGCGCCACAGTTCGACCAGCCGCCGCCGCACCTCGGGGTCCGCGGCGGCCGGCGGCGTCGGCACGATCTGCCAGCTGCGCAGGAATTCGATGACCGCCGCGCGGTCATATTGGCCCAGGGATTCGTAACCCAGCCGCGCCGCCCGGCCCTCGCCCCCGTGGGCCAAGATGGCCTCGTTCAGCGTTGTCAGGTCGGCGCGGTGACCGTAGGGGCCGGTGTTGCCGGCCGCCCACAGGCGCCTGGTAAGGAATACGTCGGTGGGGACAAAGTCCTGGCTGAATGCGCCGCGCAAACGCTGCCGCGCGAGCGCCAGTTCCGGTCCCGGAAGCGGCTGGAGGCGGAAGCTTTGGCGCAATTGTTCGTTGCCGAAATGCGGCGTTTCTTCGTCTGCGATCCGGTGCAGTTTCAGGTCGGTGAATGCGCGGACGATGACGCCGCCTTCGGGCGTGCGGTCCATTTCGGCGAACCACGGCATCGTCGCGAGGTCGATCCGCGCCGGACCCGGAACCGCGTCGGCGGTCAGCGTACCGCCGCCGTTGATCGGGCCAGGTTCGGAAAAGACGACGTTGTTCAGCACCATTTCTGAAACGTGGCAGGACGTGCAGCCGATCTGATTGAACACCGCCTCGCCGCGCACGACCGCGGCCGCTACGTCGGGGTCGCGCGGCATCACCTGGCGCGGCGGCGGCAATACCGCCTGGAAGGCGACAATGGCGGTGATGTCGCCGGTCGTCAGTTCGTCCCTGATGCTGTCCTGGTCGAAATCGCGCGTGCCGGTCTGCGATATTCCGTAGCGTTCCTCTGCTTGCATGCCGTGATGATGGTTCATTGCGCCGATTGTGAACTCGCGCAGCGAAATGGTCGTGCCCTTTTGCGACCACGGCCGAATCACGAGATCGGCGGCGACGCCTTTGACCTCGGTGGTATCGACCTGGCCATCGGGCTGCGCCGTCAGGGCGCCGAACGATACGCCCTTGGTCACGAGCGCCGCTCGCACCGGCGCGCGGGTGCGCGCGGCCGAGGCGATGGCGGCGGCGCGGAGTTCGAGCAGTTCCGCCGTCATCTCGCGCGCCAGCAGCTCGATCAGGCCGCCGCCGTGCATTTCGGTGGTGCCGCGTTCGTTGATCGAATCGGCATTGATGCTCATCATGTGCTCGCCGCGTTCCTGGGCCAGCGCGAACACATTGGCGACAAAATCGCCGCCGCCGCCCGGTTCCGGATCGTTGTGGCAGGATACGCAGGAGGTGGAGTCCGGCCCGTTGGTGCGGAGAAACCCGAACGCATCCGCGGGGTCGCGGCGGGTGGGCAGGCCGGCGCCGGTCGAGGCCGGGCGACCGGCCCCGTCGAGGGTCGTGAACTTGGAGACGAACAGCAGGCGGCCGGCTTCGAGCAGCGTTTCGGTGTCGATCTCGCCGCCGGCGATCTGGCGGTGGTCGACATGGAAATCCAGCACGCGTTCGTCGCCGAGGCCCTGGGCGGCGACCAGACCGGCGCCGGTCATCGCCGCGACGGCGACGGTCACAATGCCAAGCCTTGGAATCACGTGGGCCTCCTTGTCACCGATGCGAGCAGGGTACCGGCATCCGGCCCATTCCGCCAGTGCGCGGGGTCAGGGAACCAGTCCGTATTCGCGGAACTTTTCCTGATAGGTCGGCTCGTCAGGGCGCAATTGTTGCGCCGCCGCGAAATCCGCCGCCGCCGCCGCGCGATCCCCCAGCCGTTCATGGGCGATGCCGCGATTGAACAGCGGTGTCGCCGGGCTGGGGGTGCCGAGATCGAGGGCGGCGGTGAAATCGGCCAGCGCCTCGTCGTAGAATTCCAGGTCGAGATAGGCGCGGCCGCGGTTGTTGCGGGCGCGGGCATTTTCCGGATCGAGCCGGACCGCGTCGTTGAACGCCTCCAGCGCCGCGCGGGCATCGCCGACCCGCAGCCACGTCGCGCCAAGGTTGTCCATCGCCTCGACGAATGCGGGAGAAAGCGCCAGCGCACCTTCGTAGGCGCGAATCGCTTCCTCGAATCGCTGTAGCCCGAACAACGCGATGCCGCGATTGTTCAGCACCCGCGCCGCGAATTCGGTCGGCAGGCCGATTTCGATCGCCTCCGCATAATCCGCCGCCGCCTCGTCGAAGCGGCCCATGCGCCGCCGGGCGTCGCCGCGATACGACAACACCGCCGCCTGGTCCGGTGGCCGCAGACCGCCGGCGGCAAGGGCGCGGGAGGCGTAAAACTCCGCCAGCGCAAAATCGCCGGCGGCCAATGCCTGGTAGGCGAGCAGGCCGTCCTGTTGCGCCTGGGCCCGGGCCAAGCCGGGCGCGAGGACGCAAAGCAGCAACAGCGGCAGCAGGAGGTGGCGCAGGCGCATCGGGCCAGCGTACCCCATCGGCGCGGTCCGATGAAAATGCCGTGCGCGCGCTACCGCGGCAACCGGCGGATGCGGCCCGCAAGCCATTCCAGCGGCGTCGCCAGCAGCCCGCGCGGCAGCAGCACGACGGAAGCCATAAAGCCGCCGCCGAGGGCCAGCAGCCACCAGTCGCCGAGCGATCCGGACAACAGCGCCTCGGTCCAGCGCACGAGCGCGGCGGCCAGAAACGCCGCGAGCAGCACATGGCGGCCGCCGAGCGCGACCCAGATCAGCACCTCGGCGGACAGCCCGAAGCCGATCAGCTTCGGCGACGCAAACGAATCGGTGGCGACGAACAGCGCCCCGGCCAATGCCGCAATCGCCGCGCCGGCGACGAAGGTCGCGATGCGGATGCGAACGACCGCATAGCCAAGAAACGCGAGCCGCCGGGGGTCGCTGCGGAGCGCGGTGAGGATGACACCGACCGGCGACGCCAGCACCCGGTCGAGGGCGGCGTAGATCGTCGCCGACAGCGCCAGGACCAGATAGTAGCCCGGCACCGGGTTCCACGGGTCGGCCCCGAGCGGCAGCGGCGGCACGCCGACGAGGCCGTTGTCGGCGCCGAGCGCATAAGAGCCGCGCACCGCCGCTTCGAGCAGGACGGCGATGGCGAGGGTGACGATCGCGAAGTAGGCGCCCTGGATGCCGCTGCCGCGAAACAGGAACGCGCCGAGCAGCGCCGCGAACGCCGCCGCCACCGCCACCGCCAGCGGCAGCGCCAGCCACGGCGCGGCGAACGCGCCGCCGCCCGCGATGCCCAGGGTCAGGACCGCCATCCCATAGCCGCCGCCGCCGAAGAACATCGCCTGGCCGAAACACAGGAGTCCGGCGCGGCCCCAGACCAGCGACAGCGACATCGCGAAAATGCCGAACAGCAGCCAGCGGGTCGCCTGGCCGGTCCAGTAGTCGCCGGCCGCGAACGGCACCAGCGCCAACAGGCCGAACGCCAGCAGCGGCAGCACGGCGGGAAGCTCGGCGCGGCGGGTTCCAGCCGCCACGGTCAGTCCCGCCCCCCGAACAGGCCGCGGGGGCGAAGCCGGATCACGATCACCGCCAGGGCGAAGACGATGACCTGGGCGACGACCGGCGATACCGCCAGCGTCAGCGCCCCGTCCAGGCCGCCGACCAGCGCGCTGCCGCCGAGTACGCCGGAAAGCAGGCCCGCGCCGCCGACAAGAATGGCGAGAAACGCCGGCACCAGATAGCCCAGCCCCATCTGGGGATCGACGCTGACCATCGGCGCGACCAGCGCCCCGGCGAGGGCCGCGAGGGCCGCACCGCCGGCAAAGCCGAAACGGGTGACGCGGCGCACGTCGATGCCGAGCGCCGCCGCCATGTCCGGACGCTCGATCGACGCCCGCACCGACAGGCCGAACCCGGAGCGCCCGTAGACCCACGCAACCGCCGCGATGACCGCGACGGCGACCGCCATCACCACGAGGCGATAGCCGGGATACGAAAACGCGCCGACCGTCAGGTTGGCGTCGAACGGCAATGCAACACTGACCGACGCCGGGCCGAACACCAGCGTCACCGCCTGCTTCAGGACGATCGACAGACCCCAGGTGGCGAGGATCGTATCGAGGGTGCGATGCAGCAGATGGCGAATCAGCAATCCTTCGACCACCAGGCCGAACAGGCCGACAGCGGCCGCTGTCACCGGTACGGCGAGCACGAACGGGACGCCGGCGCCGGCGAGCACGAACACGCCGTAGGCGCCGAGCAGAAAGAACTCGCCGTGGGCCATGTTGATGACGCCCATCAGGCCGAAGACGACGACCAGACCCAGCGCCACCAACACCAGAATCAAGACGATCGACAGAATGTCGAGCAGCGGCGGAAGCAGTGCTGCCATTCAGAGCGCGAGGAAGCGATGCACCTCGGGCGCATCGGCGGAAAGGCGTTTGGCGGGGACCTCCGCCGCGATGCGGCCGTCCT
>JAQBXG010000045.1 GCA_027625125.1 Pseudomonadota bacterium | reverse complement strand
TAGGCTTCGAGCCGGGTGCGGACCGATTCCGGGTTGTCGTCGGGGCGGCGCACGAAGGCGCCGCCGCCGCAGGAGTCACAGACGCCGGGGGTTTTGGTCGGCCGGTTGGTATCGTGGTAGCCGGCGCCGCAGGATTCGCACGAAAACCTGCCGGCGATACGGGCCACTGTGGCCTCGGTGTCCACCGTGATCTGGATCACGCGGTCAACCTTGCGCCCGCGGGCGGCCAGGGTTTGGTCCAGCGCCCGGGCCTGGGCCAGCGTCCGCGGGAACCCGTCGAGGATGACGCCCGCCTTGCTGCCCGGCTGTTGCAGCCGGTCGGCGATCATCTCGACGATGATCTCGTCGGGCACCAGATGCCCCGCCTCCATAATGCCCTTGACCCGCGCCCCGAGCTTGCTGCCCGACGCGACTTCGGCCCGCAGCATGTCGCCGGTGGAAAGGTGGGCGAGGCCCCTTGATTCCTGCAGCCGCTGGGCCTGGGTGCCCTTGCCCGCGCCCGGCGCGCCGAGCAGAACCAGGATCACCGGCGGCGGCCCTTCAGCCGCGATTTCTTGATCAGGCCTTCGTACTGGTGCGCGAGCAAATGGGACTGGATTTGCGCCACCGTATCCATCGTAACGGTGACGACGATCAGCAGCGACGTGCCGCCGAAATAGAACGGCACGCCATATTGCGCGATCAAGACTTCGGGCAACAGGCAGACGGCGACGAGGTAGAGGGCGCCGACGGTGGTCAGGCGGGTCAGCACATAGTCGAGATACTGCGAGGTGTTTTTCCCCGGACGGATGCCGGGAATGAATCCGCCGTACTTCTTCAGGTTGTCGGCGGTGTCTTCGGGATTGAACACCACCGCAGTGTAGAAGTAGCAGAAGAACACGACCATCGCGCCATAGGTCAGCAGATACAGCGGCTGTCCGCGGCCGAGCAGCGCGGTGATGTCGCCGAGGATGCCGGGACCCGCGGCGGCGCCAAAGCTTGCGATCGTCACCGGCAATAGCAGCAGCGACGAAGCAAAGATCGGCGGAATCACGCCCGCAGTGTTCAGCTTCAGCGGCAGATGCGAGCTTTCGCCGCCGAACATGCGCTGCCCGACCTGGCGCTTCGGATACTGAACGATAATCCGCCGCTGTGCCCGTTCGATGAAGACGATGAACGTGATCACCACCACCGCAAGAATGAGCAGCAGCAGAATAAACGGAACCGACAGCGCCCCGGTGCGGCCGAGTTCGAGCGTGCCGGCGAGCGCCACCGGCAGATTGGCGACGATGCCGGCCATGATGATCAGCGAAATGCCGTTGCCGACGCCTCGCGCCGTGACCTGTTCGCCGAGCCACATCAAAAAGATCGTGCCACCGGTCAGCGTGACGACGGCGGTAAACCGGAAGAACATGCCGGGATCGATCACGGCGCTGCCCGACGCCCCGGCGGTCATGTTTTCGAGGCCGACGGCGATCGCATAGGCCTGGACCGCGGCAAGACCGACGGTGCCGTAGCGGGTGTACTGGTTGATCTTTTTCCGCCCCGATTCGCCTTCTTTTTTCAACTGCGCCAGGCGGTCGGATACCGTCGTCATCAACTGGATGATGATCGAGGCCGAGATGTACGGCATGATGTTGAGGGCGAAAATCGTCATGCGCCCCAGCGCGCCGCCGGAGAACATATCGAACATGCCGAGGATGCCGCCGCGCTGTTGCTGGAAGATCTGTTCCAGCACGGTCGGGTCGATACCCGGAATCGGAATGTAGGTGCCGAGGCGGTAGACGATCAGCGCGAAGATCGTAAACCACAGGCGCTTCTTCAGCTCCGTGGCCTTCGAGAACGCACCGAAGTTGATATTTGCGGCGAGCTGTTCCGCTGCGGACGCCATTCTGGGTGCGCCCGGCCCCTAGGCCGACGCCTCGCCGGCCGCCGCGGCCCGGGCTTCCCGCTTTTCGCGCGCGTCGACGCGGCGCTGCTGCCGCTTGCCGAACTTTGCCGGCGCTTTTTTCTCGGGCACGACAAGCGCGCCGCCGGCCTTTTCGACCGCCGCCGCGGCGGTGCGAGTCGCACCGGCGACTTCGATCGTAACCTTCGCCTTCAGTTCTCCGCCGCCGAGCAAGCGCACGCCGTCGCCGACGCGGCGAATCACGCCCGCCTGTTTCAGGGCCAGCGCGGTAACCGGCGCGTCAGCGTCGATACGCCCCGCGTCGATCGCCTGTTGCAGCCGGGCCAGGGTAAGCTCTTGATAGTTCTTGCGAAAATTGTTGTTGAAGCCGCGCTTCGGCAGGCGCATGTGCAGCGGCATCTGGCCGCCCTCGAACCCGCCGATGGCGACGCCGCTCCGCGACTTCTGGCCCTTTTGCCCGTGGCCGGAGGTCTTGCCGGTGCCCGAACCCTTGCCGCGTCCGACGCGGCGGCGGTCCTTGGTGGCGCCGTGTTTGCCACTGAGTTGGTTCAATTTCATCGCTACACGCCCTGCCGTTGCCGGTTACCTAGGAAGTTTCGTCGATGCGCACAAGGTGATGCACTTTTGCCACCATGCCGCGGATCGCCGGCGTGTCTTCGAGCTCGCGCGTGCGATGCATCTTGTTGAGGCCCAGACCGACCAGGGTTTGGCGCTGGATCTTTGGACGTCCGATCGGACTGCCGATCTGGGTGACGCGAATCGTTTTCTTTGCGGCCACGTCAGGCGCCCTTCTTGTTGTTGGGTGCATCGGTCGAATCATCGGCCGAATCGTTGGCAGCGGCACCCCTGGCCGAACGGCCGAGAACCTGGGCAACCGTGCGGCCGCGGCGGGCCGCGACGCTGCGCGGCGACATCGAGGTGGCCAGCGCCGCGAAGGTTGCCTTGATCATGTTGTACGGATTGGAAGTGCCGACCGACTTGGCGACGACGTCCTGAACACCCAGGGTTTCGAACACCGCCCGCATCGGTCCGCCGGCGATGATGCCGGTGCCCGGCGGCGCCGCGCGTACGACGACGCGGCCGGCGCCGTAGCGGCCAAGCAAATCGTGGTGCAATGTGCGGCCCTCGCGCAGCGGCACGCGCACGAGATTGCGCTTTGCCGCCTCCGTCGCCTTGCGAATCGCCTCCGGCACTTCACGCGCCTTGCCGTGGCCGTAGCCGACGCGGCCCTTGCCGTCGCCGGCAACCACCAGCGCCGCGAAGCCAAAGCGCCGACCGCCCTTTACGACCTTTGCGACGCGGTTGACCGCGACCAGTTTGTCGAGGAATTCGCTGTCGGCGCGTTCGAAGTTCTGATTCGCCATCCCGGCTCCTATAGCGTCAGCCCGCCTTCGCGGGCGCCCTCGGCGAGGGCCTTTACGCGGCCATGATAGAGGTAGCCGCCGCGGTCGAAGACGACTTGTTCAACTCCGCGCGCCTTTGCACGCTCTGCGATCAGCAACCCGACCCTTGCCGCCGCCTCGCGCGTCGCGCCGGACTTCAGCGATTCGCGCAAATCTTTTTCAAGCGTCGACGCCGCCGCCAACGTAACGCCGTCGGCGTCGTCGATGATCTGGGCATAGATATTCTTGCCGGACCGGAAGACGGTCAGGCGCGGGCGGCCCTTGCCGCGAAGCTGCACCCTGTAGCGCACGCGATCCTTGCGCCGGGCGAGACGGAGTTTGCTGTCGCTGGCCATTGGCTACTTCTTTTTGCCTTCCTTGCGGTGGACGTATTCGCCGGCGAGGCGAATGCCCTTGCCCTTGTACGGCTCCGGCGGACGCCAACCGCGAATCTCGGCCGCAACCTGGCCGACCAGTTGCTTGTCGGCACCGAACACCTTGACCGAAGTCGGTTTTTCGCAGGTGATCTGAATGCCCTCGGGGATCGGATAATTGACGTCGTGGCTGAATCCAAGCTGCATTTGCAGCGTGTTGCCCTGGACCTGCGCGCGATAGCCGACACCGAGGATTTCGAGATCTCTCGAAAAGCCCTCGGACACCCCTTCGATCAGATTGGCGACCAGTGTCCGCTGCATGCCCCACATCGACCGCGACCGTTGGTCATCGTTCACTGCGCGCACAACGACGGTGTTGTCCCGCAGCTCCGCCGTGACTTCGGGCATCAGCGTCATGCTGAGTTGACCGAGCTTGCCCTTGGCGGACACGACCTTGCCATCGATGCGCACCTCGACGCCACCGGGGACGGGAATTGGGTATTTTCCGATTCGCGACATATTCAAATCACGTTGCAGAGTACTTCGCCGCCGACATTGTTGGCGCGCGCCTCCTGGTCCGACAAAACGCCCCTGGGCGTGGACAGGATCGAAATGCCCAGCCCGTTGCAGACCTCGCTGAGATCGGCAATGCCCGAATAGATGCGGCAGCCGGGGGTCGACACGCGGCGAATGGATTGAATGACCGGTTCGCCTTCGTGGTATTTGAGCTCGATACGAAGCTGGGGCTTGCCGCGTTCGTCCTCGGTCTGTTCGAAGCCGCGAATGTAACCTTCGCGTTGCAGGACATTGAGGACGCTGACACGGAACTTGGATGCCGGGCTGACGACGGCGCCGGAGCCTGCTCGCTGACCATTCCTGATCCGCGTCAGCATATCGCCGAGGGGGTCGGTCATTGTCATCGGCGATTCCCTACCAGCTCGACTTTGTCATGCCCGGAATCTGGCCGCACGAGGCCAGTTCGCGCAGCGCGATGCGTGAAATGCGAAACTTGCCTTCGTATCCGCGCGGACGCCCGGTAATTTCGCAACGGTTGCGGATACGAACCGCAGCGGAGTTGCGCGGCAATTCCGCGAGTTTCAGCACGGCGGCGAAACGATCTTCCTGCGGCAATTTCTGATCGCGGGCTGCCGCCTTCAGACGCGCACGCTTGGCCGCATACCGCTCCGCGAGTTTGCGGCGCTTTTTGTTTCGCTCGACTGCACTGGTCTTCGCCATATCTTGCTCCTGCGGTTGTCCGTCAGTCCCGGAATGGCATGCCAAAGCCGGCAAGCAATTCCTTGGCCTGTTGGTCATCCTTTGCGGTCGTAACAATCACAATGTCCATGCCGCGCACCGTATCCACCTGGTCGTAGTCGATCTCGGGAAACACGATTTGTTCCTTCAGGCCCATCGCGAAGTTTCCACGCCCGTCAAAGCTGTTGCCCGACAGACCGCGAAAATCGCTGACACGCGGCAGCGCAATCGTTACCAGGCGATCCAGAAACTCGTACATGCGTT
The DNA here is from genome assembly GCA_027625125.1 of Pseudomonadota bacterium. GTDB lineage: Bacteria > Pseudomonadota > Alphaproteobacteria > UBA2966 > CAIVPW01 > JAQBXG01. The sequence continues at coordinate 5,092 of JAQBXG010000045.1, read as the reverse complement.
GACGCCGCAGCGTGACCTTGACGCCAATCGACATGCCTTCGCGCAGCTTGAAGGTCGCCACCGATTTGCGCGCCTTGATCACGACAGGCTTTTGGCCCGAAATCGCCGTGAGGTCCGACACAGCGCCGTCGATGTGTTTGCGGTCGTTGACCGCCTCGCCGACGCCCATATTGACGACGATTTTGTCGAGCCGAGGCACCGCCAACCGGTTGGTCATGCCGAATTTGGACGCAAGGGCGCCACGGATTTCCGAATCGTACTTTTGTTGCAGACGCGGTGTCATGGTCTAGATATCCACTACTTCGCCCGACCGCTTGGCGAACCGTACCCTGCGACCGTCACTGAGTACTTTCACGCCAACGCGGGTGGGCTTGCCGAGCTTTGGATCCGCCAGCGAAACATTCGAAATGTGCAGCGACAATTCCTTTTCGAGAATGCCGCCGGGGCTGGTTTGCGACGGGCTGGTATGGCGGCGCGCCATGTTGACGCCCTGTACCAGCACCCGATCTTCCTTGCGCAGGACGCAGAGGACCTTGCCGGACTTGCCACGCTCCCGCCCGGTGAGGACGACGACGTTGTCGCCCTTTTTGATGCGGAACTTTTTGTTGCCTTGCGTTGCCATATTCTGCGCCCGCTACAGGACCTCCGGCGCCAGGGAGACGATCTTCATGTGTTGCTTTCCGCGCAGTTCGCGCGTTACCGGGCCGAAAATGCGCGTGCCGATCGGGTCGCCCGCCGCGTTGACAAGCACCGCCGCATTGCGGTCGAAGCGAATGGCGCTGCCGTCGGGCCGCCGCACTTCCTTGGCGGTGCGCACCACGACGGCGCGGAACATATCACCCTTTTTCACTTTGCCGCGCGGGATCGCCTCCTTGACCGACACGACAATGATGTCACCAACCGACGCCGAACGGCGCTTGGAGCCGCCCAGCACCTTGATGCACTGAACGCGGCGAGCGCCGGAATTGTCGGCAACGTCGAGGTTTGTCTCTGCGATGATCATTGTTTTGCCAGATGCCTATTCGGTCACGACGCGCCAGGTCTTGAGCTTCGAGATCGGGCGGCATTCTTGAATGCGGACGACGTCGCCGAGCTTTGCCTGATTGGTTTCGTCGTGGGCGTGGAAGCGGTTGCGACGCCGTATGAACTTTTTGTAGATCGGGTGTTTCACCCGACGCTCGACCTCGACGACAATGGTCTTTTGGCCTTTGTCGCTGACCACGGTTCCCTGCACGATGCGACCCGACACGCTCAGTTCTCCTGCTTGTTGCCCGCCGTACTGGCGGTCTTGCCCGATTTCGCCGCATTGGCGGCAGTCACCGTCTTGATGCGCGCGATGTCGCGGCGCACCTGTCGAACGCGGGCCGTATTCTCCAGCTGACCGGACGCTTTTTGAAAGCGCAGGTTGAACGCCTCTTTTTGCAGTTGCAGCAGATCAGCGCCCAGTTCGTCGGCGGTCTTGCCCTTGAGATCTTCGGCTTTCATCGCGAACCCTATCTTGCGCCCGGCCGGGCCACGACTCTGGTCTGGACGGGCAGCTTTGCAGCGCCGCGCGCGAACGCCTCGACAGCCAGCGCGTGGGACACGCCTTCGACTTCGAACATGATGCGACCGGCGGCGACGCGGCACATCCAATACTCGGGCGTGCCCTTGCCCTTGCCCATGCGCACTTCGGTCGGTTTTTTCGACACCGGCACGTCGGGGAAAATGCGAATCCACATGCGACCGGAGCGCTTCATATGACGGGTGATGGCGCGCCGGCAGGCCTCGATCTGGCGCGCGTTGACGCGGCCGGTGGTAATCGCCTTTAGCCCGAACGAGCCGAAATTGAGTGCAGTACCACCCTTGGCAGTGCCGTGAATGCGGCCCTTGTGGGCCTTGCGGTATTTGGTGCGTTTGGGCTGGAGCATCGGACTACCGCTGAACTTGCTGTTCGGCGCGGCGATTGTCCTGCGCCATTGGATCGTGGGCGAGGATCTCGCCCCGGAACACCCAGACCTTTACGCCGCAGGTGCCGTATGCGGTGGTCGCCGTGGCGACTCCGTAGTCGATGTCGGCGCGCAGCGTGTGCAGCGGCACACGGCCCTCGCGATACCACTCGACGCGGGCGATTTCGGCGCCGCCGAGACGGCCGCCGCAGGTAATGCGGATGCCTTCGGCGCCGAGCCGGATGGCCGACTGCACGGCGCGTTTCATTGCGCGGCGGAACGCGACGCGGCGCTCCAGCTGCTGCGCGATGTTTTCGGCGACGAGTTTCGCATCGATTTCCGGCTTGCGAATCTCGACGATGTTGAGGTGCACGTCGGAACCGGTCATGCGCGACAGATCGGTGCGCAGCCGTTCGATATCGGCGCCTTTCTTGCCGATAACGACACCTGGCCGTGCCGTATGAATCGTGATCCGCGCCTTTTTAGAGGGACGTTCGATGACGATGCGGCTGACGCCAGCCTGCGACAACCGGGCTTCGAGATATTTCCGGATGCCCAGGTCCTCGTGCAGGATGTCGGCGTACTGGGGACCGTCGGCGAACCACCGCGAATCCCAGGTGCGGTTGATGCCGATGCGAAGACCGATCGGGTTTACCTTTTGACCCATGGTTCCCTTATCCTTCCGCCCGTTCACGGACGACGACCCGGAGCCGGCTCCAGGGCTTGATGATCCGTGCCGAGCGGCCGCGGGCGCGGGCGCGCCAGCGTTTCATCACCATGCTCTTGCCGACGCTGGCCTCGGCGACATACAGCCGGTCGACGTCGAGCTGGTGATTGTTTTCGGCATTGGCGATCGCCGATTGCAGAACTTTCTTTACGTCCCGCGCGATCGCACGGCGGGAAAAGGTCAGGTCGGCCAAGGCCTGGTTGACGTCGCGGCCGCGAATCAGCGCCGCCACCAGATTCAGCTTCTGGGGCGCAACACGGAGCCGCCGCGCCATCGCCATGGCTTCGGACTCGTCGAGTCGGCGGGGGTGCGAGGCCTTGCCCACGTCTATGCCTTCTTTGCTTTCTTGTCGCCGGAGTGGCCGGTGTAGGTGCGGGTCGGCGAAAATTCGCCCAGCTTGTGGCCGACCATGCTTTCGGTCACCAGCACCGGGATGAACTTGCGGCCGTTGTAGACGCCGAACGTCAAGCCGACGAACTGCGGCAGGATCGTCGAGCGCCGCGACCACGTCTTGATGATGTCCTTGCGCCCCGAACCCTGGGACTTTTCCGCCTTTTTCAGCAGATAGCCGTCGACGAACGGGCCTTTCCAAACGGATCGTGCCATGGCCCTAGCGCTTCTTTCTGCGGCGGGTACGCACGATCAGCGCGTCCGTACGCTTGTTGTTGCGGGTCGTCTTGCCCTTGGTCGGCTTGCCCCACGGCGTACACGGGTGACGGCCGCCCGAGGTGCGGCCTTCGCCGCCGCCGTGCGGGTGGTCGACCGGATTCATCGCCACGCCGCGGACTTCCGGCCGCTTGCCCAGCCAGCGCATGCGGCCGGCCTTGCCGAGCTTGATGTTCTTCTGGTCGGGGTTGGAGACCGCGCCGATCGTGCCCATGCACTCGCCGCGCACCATCCGCTGCTCGCCCGAGGTGAGCTTCAACAGCGCGTAGCCCGCATCCTTGCCGACCAACTGCACATAGGTGCCGGCCGACCGGGCGATCTGTCCGCCCTTGCCGGCTTTGAATTCGACGTTGTGCAGAATCGTGCCGACCGGAATGTTGCGCATCGGCATTGCGTTTCCAGGCGCGATATCGACGCGCTCGCCGGACACGACGGTGTCGCCCGCCTTCAGGCGTTGCGGCGCCAGGATGTAAGCTTGCTCGCCGTCGCTGTACTCGATCAGCGCCAGAAATGCCGTGCGGTTCGGATCGTATTCGAGGCGCAGGACTTTCGCCGGCATATCGAACTTGCGGCGCTTGAAATCGACAATGCGATAGGCGCGTTTGTGGCCGCCGCCCTGGCGGCGCGCGGTGATGCGGCCGTGGTTGTTGCGCCCGCCGGACTTGGTCAGCCCCTCGGTCAGTTTCTTGACCGGTTCGCCCTTGTACAGCGCCGAACGGTCGATCAGGACCAGGTGCCGCTGGCTGGGCGTGGTCGGACGGTAGCTTTTGAGCGCCACGATCAGATCCCCGTCGTTACGTCGATGGAGTCGCCCTTGGCGAGCGTCACCATCGCTTTTTTCGTTTCTGTGCGCCGGCCGAGAAAGCCCCGGAAGCGCTTTTGCTTGCCGTCCTGGCGCAGTGTGTTGACCCGCTCCACCTTGACGTCGAACAGGCCTTCGACCGCCGCCGCGATTTCCGGCTTGGTCGCCGAACGGTCCACCAGGAACGTGACCTGGTTGTGCTCGGAGTTGAGCGTCGACTTTTCGGTGACCACCGGCGCGCGCAGCACCTGGTACATCCGTTCCTTGGCGACCTTGGCGATCTTCATGCGAGGCGCGCCTCCAACTGCTCGACCGCGGCCGTTGTAAGCACCAGAACATCGCATTTCAGGATGTCGACGACATTCGCGCCCTGTTGCGGCAACACGTTGAAGCCCGGCAGATTTCTGGCCGCGCGGGCAAGGTTGCTGTCGACCGCGGCGCCGTCAATGAACAGCGCCGATGTCCAACCGTTCTTCGCCGCCGCCTTTGCCAGCACGGCGGTCTTGCCTTCTTTCAGCGACGTCGTGTCGAGAATCACCAGCTTGCCTTCGCGCTGTTTGTCGGACATCGCCGTCCGCAGACCGAGGGCGCGCACTTTCTTGTTGAGATCGAAGCCGTGGCCGCGCACCTGCGGACCAAAAACGATGCCGCCGCCGCGCATTTGCGTTGCATAGCGGCTGCCCTGGCGCGCCCGACCGGTGCCCTTTTGGCGGAACGGCTTGGCGCCGGTGCCGCTGACTTCCGACACGCCCTTGGTCTTGTGGGTGCCCTGCTGCTTGCGGGCGAGCTGCCAGCAGACGACCTGTTGCAGGATGTCGGGCCGCGACGGCATGCCGAACACCGAGTCGCGAAGCTCGATCTCGCCGGCAGACTTGGCGTCGAGGGTCAGAATCTGGACCTTCATTCCCGCGCCTCGCCGTTCGAGTCGTCGGTAGCGGCGGATTCGGCGGGCGCATCCACCGCAGCCGC
>JAQBXG010000044.1 GCA_027625125.1 Pseudomonadota bacterium | reverse complement strand
TGATGATGCGGTAGCCGTAGCGGCGGCCGATGGCCGAGAAGCGGGCATGAAAATCGGGCGCGGCGCGTTCCGCCGACCGAACGGCGATCTGGCGCGGGCCGTCGGCGTTGCGGCGCAGGTGATCGTTCAGGGCATCGCGCACGGATTTCGGATTCTGATCGCGGGCGAGATCGAAATGCGCGACCTGGCCCCGGGCATGGACGCCGGCGTCGGTGCGCCCGGCCGCCGCCACCGTGACCTGTTCGCCGCAGAAGCCGAGGATCGCCCGTTCCAGCGCCTGTTGCACACTGGGTCCGTTTTCCTGTCGCTGCCAGCCGGACAGCCCGGTGCCGTCGTATTCGACGACCAGTTTGTAGCGCGGCATCTCAGCCGCCGGAGAGGTTCGCGGGCAGATTGTATCCGCGCAGAAAGGCGTCGGCATCGACCGGCTGTTTGCCGGGGCGCTGGACGCGCGTGACGCGAAGCGCGCCGTCGCCGCAGACGATGGTGAAATCCGGCAGCACCGTGCCGGGTCCTGCGGACGGCGTTCCCGCAGACGGCGGTCCTGCGGACGGCGCGCCCGCAACCAGTTCGGCGGCGACGACCCGCAGGCGCTCGCCATTGGTTTCGAACCAGGCGGCGGGGGTGAAGGCGCGGACGCGGGCCTCGAGTTCGGCGGCGGGGCGCGACCAATCGAGGCGCGCATCTTCGGGCAAGGTTTTCGGCGCGACGGTGGCGCCCTGTTCCGATTGCGGGTGCGACGGCAGCCGCCCGGCAGCGATGGCTTCGAGGGCCGCAACCAGGCCGCGCGCGCCGTGTTCGGCGAGGGCGTCGTGCAGTTGCGCGGCGGTCGGGCGCGGGCCGACATCAACAGTTTGTTGCAGACGGATCGCGCCGGTATCGAGGCCCGCCTCGATCTGCATCACCGTGAAGCCATGGCGGGTATCGCCAGCGAGAATCGCGTGGGGGATCGGCGCGGCCCCGCGCCAGCGGGGCAGCAGCGACGCATGCAGGTTCAGGCAGCCGTGTTGCGGCGCGGCATAGATCGCTTCGGGCAGCAGCAGGCCGTAGGCGACGACGATGCCGACTTCGGGCCGCAATTCGGCGAACGCGCGCTGTTCGGATTCGTCGCGGAGGGTTTTGGGCGTGCGGACCGGCAGGCCGAGAGATTGGGCGGCGGCGTGGACCGGGGACTGTTGTTCGCGGTGGCCGCGCCCGGCCGGCCTGGGCGGCCGGGTATAGACCGCGGCGATGTCGTGGCCGGCGGCGTGGAGCGCGCGCAGCGACGGCACGGCGAACTCCGGCGTGCCGAAGAACACCAGCCGCATCGTCAGGCCGCGTCGGACTGCTTGAACTTTTTCGCCTTGGCCAGTTTTCGCAGGATGATGTTGCGGCGCACCGGCGACAGGCGGTCGACCAGCAGCACGCCGTCGAGGTGGTCGAGCTCGTGTTGCAGGCAGCGGGCGAGGACGCCGGTGGCCTTTGTTTCGACCTGTTCGCCGCCGCGGTCTAGGTAGCGCACCGTGACCTCGGCCGGGCGTTCGAGATCGGCGTACTGGTCGGGCAGCGACAGGCAGCCTTCTTCCATCAGCGCCGTTTCATCGGACGCCCAGACGATTTCGGGGTTGGCCATCATCAGCGTGCGTGGGGCGGCGTCGGGGTCCGACTGGGTGGGCGTATCGGGGGCGCGGGCGACGACGATGCGGCGGGCGATGCCGACCTGGACCGCCGACAGGCCGAGGCCGGGGGCGGCGAGCATCGTTTCGAGCATGTTGTCCATCAGCCGGGCGACATCGGCCTCGACGGCCGCCACCGGCTCGGAGATCGCCTTCAGCCGCCGGTCCGGGGCGATGAGGATGGGCAACAGGGACATGGCGTTTAGGTAGAGGCGGGGCCGAAAGGCGTCAAGGTGCGACGGGCCCGCATACCCGCCAAAACCGCGACGCCGCGCCGCGAACCTAGGGAAAGACGATGCTGTTTCGAACCAGAAACCGACCGTCAAAGACGACCGGCACCGGGTCGTTTTCGAGGATGCTCGTGTCCGATCCGCCGCGCTCGGCGTGGATATGCAGGTGCGGTTGGTTGGTGTTGCCGGAGTTGCCGACCTCGCCGACGAGCGACCCGGCCTCGACGGCGCTGCCGGGCTCGACTGCGATGCTCCCCAGCCGCAGGTGCGCGAGCAGCACCTTGATGCCCGAACAGGCGATCACCACGTGATTGCCCGCTCTTGAATCCGGGTCGCGGTCCGGGGGGACCAGGTCCGGGTGTCCGTCCTCGGCGACCGTGACGATGCCGCGACAGGGACTGCGCACCGGCTCGCCAAAACTCGCATAGGCATCCAGACTGCGCGGGGATGTGCCGGCTGACGCACGGCCCCATGCATTCAACTTCAGCACATCGATCGCGAAACGCTGCGGGTTGTCATTCTGATGATTGTTGATCCACCGCGTGTTACCGCCACCGCCGATGTAATACGCGCCGCCGGCAAAGGGAAACGCCAGATTCACCGCGCCGGCCGGCGTGACGTGCCCCACGAACAATCGCGCATCCGCGGCGCCGAGCGCGACAATCAGCAAAGCAGTCAAGATCACCGAGGCCTTGCCGGTCGGCCGCGCGTTGATGGAAATGCGCCGGTATCCGCGAACCGCGGCCGCGACGAGCAAGACTGGAATTCCCACCAGCAAGTGCGCGCTGAGCTGATCCCAGCGGCTGATGGCCAGCACCAGCACCGTCGCCAAAGCGGCCAGCACAACCTGAGAAAGCCACATGGCGCGGTTGGCGCGGCGGACAAACGCAAGGTCCGCCGCAAGGACGAAAGGCACCAGAATCTGGACGACCGCCGTCAGAATCGCGCTCATTGGATCAGTCCCACTTCGGAAATGAAGGCCCCCTCAAAAATACGCGGTGAGGCGGATCAGGAACGCGTCCTGGCCGGCGCCGTATTCGCTGTCGGGGCCGCCCTGGTAGAATTGGGCGAGGAACTGGATATCGACGTTCTGGGACGCCGACCAGGTGACGGACGGGATGACGACGCGGCTGCCCGCCTCGGTATCGAGCAGCGCGGTGGCCGCCGCCCGCCACAGGAAGGCGAGATCGTAGCCCGCCGACAACGCGACAAGATGCCGCCGCCGCGATTGCAGGCGGTCGGTGGCGAGCGCCGCCGGGGCGCGCCCGGTGGCGGCGGTGTTGCGGAAGTATTCGATGCCCAGTGTGATCGCGTTGTCGAGGAATCCCGGTTGCCACGGCGTGTCGTAACCGGCGGCGTATTGCACATAGCGCGATTCGGTCTTGGGCCAGCCCGCCGTCGCTTCGAGATGCAGGCCGCCGGTCGGCACGTTGGTGGCGAGATCGAGACCGGCGATTGCTTCATCGCCGATGCGGCCGGCCAGCAGCGCATAGTCGGTTTCGCCGATGGTATCGCGCCAGCGGACCGCGAGTTTGCGGGAGACGCTGTTCACGCCGCGGCCCGGCGCGGCCACCAGTTGCAGGGCCCCGAACGCGCCGGCGAAGCGTTCGACCAGAATTGAGTCCGAGCCGGTCTTGCCGCCTGCGTCGATGCCGGTTGGCGATGCGGGATTGAAGCGGTCGGTGGGGTTCCAGATGCGCCCCGACCCCCACGCGACGCGCTGGCGGCCGACGATGATGCGGCCGCGATCCGTTTCCCACGCGACAGAGGCGCGGGAGACCGAGTGGGTCCAGCGGGAGACGCCGGTCGACGTGACCTGGCGATGGAGATCGAAATACGTCGGTTGCGGAACCTGGATCAGGGCCGGAAACGATGGGCTTTTGACCAGGCCGCCGGCGAGGATGTCGTTGTCGTAGACCGCGAGCCACGTGAGGTCGCCGGATTCGGTGCGGTGGCCGCCGTCGAGTTGCAGACGGAGGCAGGTCAGCGTCGTCGTGATGACTTCGGAGGCCGTGTCCCGGGACCGCCAGCCGGTGAACGACAACGTGGGCTTGAGTTCGCCGATCGCGCCCCAATCCGCCGCCGATGCCGGGGCCGCCGCCGCCGGCCCGAAGCTTGCCGCCAGCGCGGCGAGCAGCACGGCGGCGCGCGCGCGAGCCATCGTCAGCGCTTGATCTCGTCCGAGGCGATGCGGCCGTCGTCGAGGCGGACCAGGCGCTTTGCCGCGCCGATGACGACCGGATCGTGGGAAGCGAACACGAACGTCGTCTTGTGGACCTCGTTCAGGTGCCGCATCGTATCGAGCAGTTGCTGGCCGGTACCGGAATCGAGATTGGCGGTCGGTTCGTCGGCCAGCACGATATCGGGTTCGGCGGCCAGCGCGCGGGCGACGGCGACGCGCTGTTGCTGGCCGCCCGAGAGCTGGTCGTGGCGGCGGTCGCCCATGTCGCCCAGGCCGACCTCGTTGAGCCAGTGGTCGGCGCGCCGATGGCGTTCTGATTTCGGCACTCCCTGAAGCTCCAGCACATAGGCGACGTTTTCCCGCGCCGACAGTACGCGGATCAGGTTGTAGGCCTGGAACACGAAGCCGATGTGGCGGAGGCGGAACAGCGCGCGGGCATCTTTGGACAGGTTGATGAATTCCTCGCCCTTGATGCGGACGGTGCCGGAATCGGGCATGTCGAGGGCGCCGAGCATGTTCAGCAACGTCGTCTTGCCGGACCCCGACCGCCCGGCAAGGACGACGAACTCTTCGTTGCCGACCGAGAGCGTGACGCCGTTCAGCGCCCGCACGGTGATGTCGCCGAGGCGGTAGGTCTTGACGAGGTTTTCGGTTTCAATCAGGGCCACGAACAAATCCTATATCTGTCGCATCGCTTCGACGGGATTGAGCCGGGTGGCGCGCCACGCCGGCAGCAGTCCGGCGAGGATCGCCGTGACGATGATCGTCCCCAGCAGATAGAGATTGGACTGGAGATCGATCACCGGGCGGATGATCGGGTCGATGTACATCGACGCCAGCGTGTCGCCGAACGCCGACAGGTCGATGCCGACTGCCGCCGTCCACAGGATCGCCCCATACGCAATGGCATAGCCGATGAAGCCGCCGATAGAGACCAGCAGGATCGATTCCCACAGCAACATCGCGAACAGATTGCGGCGGCGGCTGCCCAACGCCTCCATCAATCCGAATTCGCGCACGCGGTCGTACAGCGACATGAACATCGTGTTGATCAATTGCCCCAAGACGACCGAGATCACGACGGCGATGATGATCAGGTGGCTCGCGTCCTGCATTTCGAGCATCTGCTCGATCAACGGGTCCTGGTTGTACCAGCGGCGGATATCGAGGGATTGGCCGACACCGGCGACCAGCGCGTCGGCGACGGCATCGACGGTTTCGAATTCGTGGGTGCGTACGACGATTTCGGTGGCGCCGTCGCCGAGGCCGAGCCAGCTTTGCGCCGACGACAGCGTCACCAGCGCCAGCACCCGGTCGATATCGGGGATGCCCGAATGCAGCAGGCCGCGCACGCGAAACGCCTCGGAAACGATGTCGCCGCCCGGCCCCTGGGTCATCATCACGATCTTGTCGCCAAGCTCGACTTCGAGGTTGTCGGCGATATCGACCCCGAGCAGCACGCCGCCGGCATCTTCAGGCGCAAGCCATTCGCCGGCGACGACGAAGGTACGCAGCCGGCCGACTTCCGGCTCGCGCAGCGGATCGACGCCGACGACCGCGACCGACGTGGTGCTGCGCGCGACCGACGCCAGACCGGACGCGGTGATGCGCTGTGTCCAGGCGCGCACGCGGTCGTCGCCGTCGAGGGCGGCGGTGATCGGCGCGGTGTCGGGCATATAGTCGTCGATCAGGTTCGAATCCTTGAACTCCGGCCCGTAAATCTGGATGTGGCCGTTCATCACCAGCACGAAGTTCTCATTCATCCCCACCAGATAGGCGTTCATGAAGCCCATCAGGAAGGTCAGCGCGCCGATCGCGACGACCAGCGCCGCAAGGGTCAGCGCGGTGCGCCGCGAATTGCGGGTCAGGTTGCGGGCCGCCAGCGCCATATAGGTCGCCATCGACAGGTGGTGTTCGTGGGCGCGGCGGCGTTCAGACATGCCGGATCGCCTCCACCGGTTCGACGCGCATCGAACGCCAGACCGGATAGACGCTGCTGAGCAGCGACGCGACCAGCATCATCACGATGGTGATGACGAGGTGATCGGTGTTGACCACCGGGTAGACGATCGGATCCATCGCGAATTCGGCCAGCATGTCGTCGAGGGCGTTTTCATCGGGCACCATGTTCCGCATGTCGATGCCGACGACGTTGGTCCATTTGACCAGCAACAGTCCGGACACGGTGCCGAATGCGGTGCCGACGAATCCCAGGATCACCGTCTCCAGCGCGATCATCGCGCCGACCGCGGCGCGGCGGGTGCCGAGCGCCAGCAATACGCCGAATTCGCGCGTGCGCTGCATCATCGACACCAGCACGGTATTGGCGATGCCGGAGATGACGATGGCGACGACGATGCCCATGAATACCCAGGCGAACGCCCGGTCGAGCGTTTGCGCATCCATCACCAGCGACGAGATGTCGAACCAGCGCAGCACCTCGACGTCCTGGTCCGCGAGGCGGTCGCGTATTGCAGCGACCTTGGAATTCAGCTCCCGCTCCGGCACCTGGGCGACGACATCGGTGACGCGGCCTTCCATCGCCAGCATCGTCTGGGCGGCAGCCAGCGGCACGAACACCGACATTTCATCCACAGCCGGGTCGCCGGTGGTGACAAGTCCGACGACGGTGAAACGGTCGGCGGTCATCGCGCCGCGGCGGTCGTTGGACAGCAACACAATCTCGCCGCCGACTTCGACACTGAGTTTTCGGGCGGCGCGGGCGCCGAGGATGGCGGCGTATTCGTCAGCGGGGGCGAGGAAACGGCCGGAGACGATGTTGTCGTCGAGCAAGGATACGGTGCCTTCGCGGGCCGGATCGACGCCGACGAAGATCATGCCGGTGGAGGTTTCGTCGCCGGCGACAAGGGCGAAGCTGGTCAGGCGCGTGGTCCAGGCATCGACGCCGATCGCCGCGACCGCATCGGTGACGGCGGCCGGCTCGGCGATGTGCGTTTCCAGCTTTGGACGGCGGAAGAAATCGGCCTGGTGAATCTGGAGACTGCCGATATAGCGCAGGCGGAAGTTGTCGATGGCGTTGTTGTAGCTGCCGTCGTTGAACGCCCACAGGAACAGCAGCGCGATGATGCCCATGCCGACCGACAGCACCGTGATCAGGCTGCGCCGGAAATTGCGCCAGACATTGCGCCAGGCGATGGCGAACGTGGTGCCCACGGCTAGCGACGGCGGCTGAGATTGGCGCGGGTGAAGACTTCGGCGGCGATCGGCTGGTCGAACAGTGCTTGTTCGATGAACAGAACCGTGCTGTCGCCCGGCTTGTCTGCGGGGAGCATCGTCATCCGCGTCGGCAGCAAGCGGCCATCCATTTCGGCGACATCCTCGAACACCATCGTGCGGACCAGCACGCCGTCTTCGTCGAAGAACTGCTGGCGCACCGGAATGCCGTCGCTGCGGATTTGCAGCACCACCTTGCCCCACACCACCGGCGCGTCCGGGTGCGGGATCGATTCGATCGTGATCCGCTCGATGCCGTCGGGGCCAGGTTCGCGAGCCAGAATCGTGTTGGTGTAGTCCTCGATCGCCGACGATTCACGCACCAGATCGTCGTTGGTGAAATCCGACCCCATCCACGAATTGAGCATCATCGCCGGTGGAATCTTGATGTCGCGTTCGAGGCGCGGCAGGTACATCCACAGATTGCCCTCGACCTTCAGGAAGGTCGTGTCGGCGTCGCGGCGCGGCTCGAGGATATGAATGAAACTGCGCTCGCCGGCGCGGTCGTCCCAGGACTGCATCCGAAACTCGCGGTCGTCGTCGCCGGCGCGAACGACCTGCATGCGATAGGTGGCGATGTTGGTTTCGGCGCGGGTGCGGTCCTCCATCTGGCGGATCAGATCGTCGGCCGCGGCGTCGGCAAGAACCGGCGGCGCCGTCAATAAGAGAATCGCCAACGCCGCGAAGATTTGCGCCGGCGCCCGGAGCCACATCGCCTTGCGCCCGCCCGCGCGAGTTTCCATACTTCGAGGATGGTGAAGCGCAAAAAGCTTCTGGACTGGGAGGCGCCGCCGGCGGCGCGGGGCTGTGAGGCCCCCGGATGCGCGGAGCCCGGCCCGTACCGCGCGCCCAAATCCCGCGAACGGCTGGGTCAATACCATTGGTTCTGTCTGGAGCATGTGCGCGAGTATAACGCGGCGTGGAACTTCTTTGAGGGCATGGACCAGGCCGACATCGAAAACTTTCGCGATCTGGATGTCATCGGGCACCGTCCCACCTGGCCGCTAGGGCTTGGCCCCCTGAACGGCAAGTCCGGCTCTATACGTGATCCCTATCGCTTTCGGGCGCAAGAGGCGGCGGGCGCATGGCCCGACGCAAGCGGCGACACGCCGAAGCCGCGCGCCCGGCCCGAGCAGCAGGAGGCGCTGGCGGAGCTGGAACTGGCAGAAGAGACGACCACGGCGCAGATCCGCCAGCGATACAAGGAGCTGGTGAAGCGGTATCATCCCGACCTGAACGGCGGCGACAAACGGGGCGAGGAGCGGTTGAAGGACGTGAACCGCGCCTATGCGGTGTTGATGGACAGCGGATATGGTTGACGAAGGCCACCTGACCGCGCTGCCCGATATCACGGTCGATCCCAGGCAGGTGTTCGGCGTCGATTGCGGGTTCGATGTGCCGGCGTTTTCGAACCCGAACGAATACGTGCCGACGGTGGACGAGGCATATCGCTTTGACCCGGAGACGACGCGGGCGATCCTGTCGGGATTCGCGTTCAACCGGCGGGTGATGATCCAGGGGTATCACGGCACCGGAAAATCAACCCACATCGAGCAAATCGCCGCCCGCCTGAACTGGGCCTGCGTGCGCGTCAACCTGGACAGCCATATCAGCCGGATCGATTTGATCGGCAAGGACGCGATCGCGCTCCGCGAAGGACAGCAAGTCACCGTGTTCCGCGAGGGGATTCTGCCGTGGGCGTTGCAGTCATCGGCGGCGCTGGTGTTCGACGAATACGACGCCGGGCGGCCGGACGTGATGTTCGTGATTCAGCGGGTGCTGGAGGCCGACGGCCGCCTGACGCTGTTGGACCAGACGCGCGTGTTGCATCCGCACCCGGCGTTCCGGCTGTTCGCGACGACGAACACGATCGGGCTGGGGGACACCACCGGGCTGTACCACGGCACCCAGCAGATCAACCAGGGCCAGATGGACCGGTGGAACATCGTCGCGACACTGAACTACCTGAGCCACGACGCCGAGGCGGAAATCGTGTTGGCGAAGGTGCCCGAGTTCGACAGCGCCGAGGACCGCGAGCTGGTGTCGACGATGGTGACACTGGCCGATCTGACCCGGGCCGGATTTATCAACGGTGACATTTCAACCGTGATGTCGCCGCGCACCGTGATCACCTGGGCGGAGAATACCCGCATCTTTGGCGACGTGGCGTTTGCGTTCCGGCTGACGTTCCTGAACAAGTGCGACGAGGTCGAGCGGCCCGTGGTGGCGGAGTACTACCAGCGCTGCTTTGGCGCCGAATTGCCGGATTCCGCCGCCGCGCCGCAGGGCTGAGGCGGCCATGCGCGAGGGCGAATCCCGCGCCGCCCGGTTTCGGCGCGCGGTGGAGGCTGCTACCGCCGCAATCGCCGAGCGCGGGGTCACGCTCGGGTTCACGAAGACCGGCAAGGCGGCGGCCCACGGCACCCGGTTGACGGTGCCGGAGCCGGGCGCGGACCTGCGGCCATCGAGTGTCGCGCAAGCGCGCGGCGCGGCGGATTCCGCGGCGCTGTGGCTGCGCTATCACGATACCACCGCCCACGCGGCGCTGGCCCCCGGCGCGGAAGAAGCGGCGGCGGCGTTCGAGGCGTGCGAGCGCGCCCGGGTCGAAGCCCTGGGGGCGAAACAGATGGCCGGGGTGGCCGCCAATCTGGACAGCTATCTGGGCGCGGACATCACCGGCGAAGGCATCGCCCACCCGCGTTCGCGCGACGAAGTGCCGTTGCCGTGGGCGCTGCGGTTGCTGGTGCAGGAGCGCGTGACCCGCCGGCCGCTGCCGGCGCCGGCGCGGAATCTGGCCGCGCTGTGGCGACCGGTGATCGAAGGCCGGGCCGGACGCAGCCTGGACGCGATGGTGGCGGCGGCGGGCGACCAGCAGTCGTTCGGGCTGGCGGCGCGGCAGTTGCTGGCTGACCTGGGACTGCCCCTTGCGGACGGCGACGGCAACGAAGCGGAACCGGAGGCGCGTAACGACGAGGACTCCGATGGCGGCGACGAGGGC
>JAQBXG010000043.1 GCA_027625125.1 Pseudomonadota bacterium | reverse complement strand
GGCGATCCAGAATGTCATAGGCGCCGACCGGCGCATGGCCTTCCCAAACCAGTTCGAGGACGCGGCGGCGCAACGGCGTCAACCGCACGCCCCGGGCGCGGCACACCTGTTCCGCCCGCGCCAGCGCCTGGGCGACGCAGCGGTGGTGATCGTGACTGCGTCCCCGCGCCGCTGCTTTCCTTGCCATCCCGGTCCTGTCTCGCTCCCGACGCAATAGTATAACCCTGTCTCGCTCCCGACGCAATAGTATAACATAGCGAAGCGGCGGACTGGCAATCGGGACGCCGCCCGTGCGATAGCACGCAGAGCTTCGACGCCGAGGAGACCGATATGGCCGACGCACCCGCACCGCAGGCTGGCGCCTCCCTGACCGACGCGATCCGGTGGGACGACGACGGCCTGGTCCCCGCCGTCGTCCAGCAGCGTGATTCCGGCCAGGTCCTGATGCTTGCCTGGATGGATCGCGAAGCGGTGGAACGCACGCTGGCGAGCGGCGCCGCGCACTACTATTCGCGTTCGCGCCAGGCCCCGTGGCGAAAGGGCGAGTCGTCGGGCCAGACCCAGCGGGTGGTGGAAATCCGCCTCGACTGCGACGGGGACGCGCTGTTGCTGTTGGTGGAGCAGCACGGTGTCGCCTGTCACACCGGGCGGCGGAGTTGCTGGTTCCACGGCGTGCGGGATGGCAGGATCGTGATCCTCACCGATCCGGAGGTATCGCCAGACGCGCTGTACGGCGCGTGAGCACCGGGTTCTACGGCGCCGATCTGGCGTATGTGCACGACGCGGGCTTTGGCGACCACGCCCGCGGGGCCGCCCCGTTCCTGCTGGACACCCTTGCCGCGGCGGGCATCCGCGGCGGCACCGTCGTCGACCTGGGCTGCGGCACCGGAATCTGGTTGCGGGCGCTGGTCGACGCCGGCCACCACGCCGTCGGCATCGATATTTCGGCCCCGGCGCTGGCGTTGGCGCGCGCGGCGGCGCCTGGGGCGCATACTATCGCGGGGTCGGCGTTCACCTGCGACCTGCCGCCGTGTGACGCCATCACCGCGTTGGGCGAAGTGTTGGGGTACGTAGCGAGGGGCCGTCGCCCCGAACCTTTGGCGCCATTGTTCGAACGCGCGGCGAAGTCCATTCGCCCCGGCGGCTTTTTGATCTTTGACGGCATCGTCGAAGGCGCGCCGGCGCTGGATACGAGCGGCTGGCGCACCGGCCCGGACTGGGCGGTACTGTACGCCAACCGCGAGGATGTCGCGGGCCTGCAAGTCACGCGGGAAATGTGGGTGTTTCGCGAGACCGGCGCCGACGTCTGGCGCCGCTCGCGGGAGACCCACGAAGTGGCGGTCTGGCGGCCGAAGGAGGTCGTGGAGGCGCTGGACGCGGCGGGGTTTTCAGTTTCGACCGCGACCGCCTATGGAAATTTCCCGTTGCTGCCGCGCCGGATGGCGTTTATCGCCTGCCTGTCACCGTAACGGGATGAATCCCCAAGCGCCCAACCGAAATTCAACCTGAGCGATTTCAGGGGCCGGTGATTCTCTGTGGTTTGTAAGAAATGCCGAGGAAGAGCTTCCCGACACTGGCCCGTCTGTTCGCCGACGCCGGCCGACGCCGCTCCTCATCGCGTCCAACCGGCGCACAACAAGTCGCCTAGCAAGAGATTGAAAATCATTGAATGAATTTGGAGTCTGACTCTGTAAACGGCCCGCCAATCTGCAACGACTGGAATGCCATCGCGCCGGTCTGCACGTAGGGTTTGCCGTCAAGCGCGCCAATGACCGAGTCGATCACGTCGTTCTGATACTGGAGTGAGGGATCAAATTCTAGTTTTGCTCGACCCCCTTCAGTTAGGCCACATCATGCCCAAGAAATGCGTTGAGCCGGTCAGCGACAAGCTGCCTGCGACGGGCCAGAAAAGCATCGTAAGTGTCCACATGCCAAAGGGCCGCGTCGGTTGGAATGGATTGCTTGGCAAGCGCACCCTCCCCTTGCTCTCTCACAATGTCCGGAAGGTAGCGCGACGGTTCCTTGTCGCTGATCTTCCGGTTCGTCCGCCCGCTGATGAAGGATAGATTGCAGATGTCGTTGATTTTGGCGGTGGACAGATCGCGCTCCTTCAACACTCCTTGCGGAAAAATGTGATGAAACTGAAGCGAATGCTGAGCGCCCGAGTGCTTCAATGAAATCACAAGCTGGTCGCGCCAATCGGTCGCATCATCGGCGCGAAACGCGAGGAACATCGTCTTGAAATACGCGCTTCGGCTATTGCGGTTTTCGAGATCGGCGGGGAGTACGTCGAGCCGTCCAACCTGGGTGCGAAGGAGTTGGAGGAGGAAGGGGATTCCCGCCCCGCGCTGTATGGCCGCAAGGTCCTGGTCGAGAAATGTCTCCGATGAACCGCGCGAATAGCGCGCCTTCGCATTGGCGACAAGGACCCAGTAGCGCAAGAGTCGCGCCTCTTCAGGTGTCAGATGGTAGTCCTTGAAGTGGCCATAGCTCGCAATCGAGATGATCATGTACGGGGATGACAGCAGGGCAAGGCTGTCTACGCGGGCGTTGCTCCGGAGAAAGTTGAGCGCGAAATCCATTCCTTGCTTCGCATTTTCCCAACCCTTCTGTATGCGCTCCTTGCTAAGGCCGCTAACCGCCCGAAATCGGGATTGCCCTGTCGCAAACGACACCAGATTCTTCAGGTGAATACCGAGACCGAGGTCGAAACCCTCCTCCTTGCAGGTCTCTTCAAACGCCTGAAAAATCTTGAGTGAGTCGCGCCATGTCGCCGTGATCTGCGCCAGGGCGAGGTCCGAGCTACGAAGCTTCGCGCCAAGCGAATTGACCCGCACGAATATCTCCGTGATCTCCTCATAGGATTTGTCACGGTCGAGAATGTGGACGCGGTATTGATAGTCCTTGATGGAACGAAGCTGCTTGAGACGGGTTGTGTATTTGTCGTAGCGAGGATCCTCCATCGTGCTGACGCCGGCAGCCCTCAGGAACGGGGTATCGCTGGCCTCGCTGAACACTTTTGTGACGGATACCCAGTGGGGGATGGCGGCGAGCTTCTTGCTTGATACAACGAACGCCATCCGGTCAAAGCGTTTCAGCATCTCGTCCTCGGACGCATCTGCAACTTCTTCGTCGCTCGCATCGTTCTCATCCGTATCGTCATCCTCGTTGACCTCGGTGACTAGCTCCAACGCATCGGGATGCTCAAGATTGAAGAGTATGTCTATTGGCCGCTTCCGGCCTCGCACATGAACCTGTTCGCCCCGAATGATCGCCGATAACGAGGTGAGGCGCTGCTGTCCATCGAGGAGCAACTGAAAGCTCTTCCCCTTAATGTCCTGATCTACGGCAAATTCCCTCGTCGCGACCCCCTCTTTGGTCTCCTAAGTGAGGATTGTTCCGGACGGATACCCGCGATAGAGCGAATCCAGGAGATCGCGGACACGGGTTTTGCGCCAGACATATTGGCGCTGCATTTCCGGCAGGCGAATGTCGCCGTGTTTGATTTTCGCTACCAACTCGTGAATGTGTAGGTCCTGCTGTCCCATATCGCCTCTCGCCAAGGGCCCGACCGAAAATCAAGTTGAGTGATTTCAGGGGCCTGTGATTTTCTGTGGTTTGTGAGAACTGCGGAGGATCGGATGGCCTGTGGACTGAATCACTCGCGAACACTATGCGCGGCGCCAGCTTCGGTACGCAACTGACTGCACGGACGGGGAATGGGCGTTGATCGAACCCTTCTCGGCGGCGCGGGTGCGGTCCGGGCGCGCGACCAGCCGATGGCGGGCGTCATCGACTTCGCGCGGGAGAGCTTCCCGACGCCGGCCCATCTGTTCGCCGACGGCGGCTGACGCATGGCTCCGCATCGCGGCCATGCGGCGCATAACAAGACGCCTCGCAAGGGCTTGAAGATCATGGAAATATTGTGAGCCAGACTCTGAGAGACCTAGAGAGTTGACATCGTTATGCACGGGGGGATATAACCCTTTCGTTGTATACGAGTCGATATAGCGAACTTCTGGAGTTTTCCCTCCCTTGATCCAGGAGCGAGCGAATACCGGCACTTCCCCCCTCCGGTTGACCCCGTGGCTCGGGTGGCTCCTCCTCGCCGCCCTTGCCACGGGGATTTACCCCGCTCACGCCCAGCAGCCCGAACGTCTGATCGTATTTGCCGCCGCCAGCGCCACCGAGGCGGTGCAGGCCGTGGCCGCGGCGTTCGTCGCCGCGAACCCCGGCGTCGAGGTGATCCCGTCGTTTGCCGCTTCGTCCACCCTCGCCCGCCAGATCCGCAACGGCGCGCCGGCGAACCTGTTTCTGTCGGCCAACCCCGACTGGATGGACATTTTGGAACGCGACGGCCTGCTCGGCCCCCGCGCCGACCTGCTGCATAACCGGGTGGTGCTGGTCGCCCTGGCTACCAGTACGCTGGAGATTGAACTCGCGCCGGGATTCGCGTTGGCCGCGGCGCTGGGCGACGGACGACTGGCGATCGGCGATCCGGACCACGTTCCGGCCGGGGTGTACGGCCGGGCGGCGCTGCAATCGATGGGAGTCTGGGACCAGGTGGCGGCGCGCACCGCCCGCACCACCGATGTCCGGGCGGCGCTGGCGCTGGTGGCCCGCGGCGAGGCGCCGATCGGGATCATCTATGCCACCGACGCCGCGATCAGCCGCCACGTGCGGGTCGTCGGGATGTTTCCGGAATCAGCCCATCCGCCGATCGTCTATCCGCTGGCGATTGTGCAAAGCGGCGACAGCGACGGCGCCCGCGCGCTGTTTGCGTTTCTACGCTCCGACGACGCCGCTGCGATTTTCCGCCGATTTGGATTTGCGAACACCGGGGAATGACGATGGCGTTGACACCGCTCGAGATCGAGGCGCTGGGGCTGTCGTTGCGGGTCGCGTTCTGGGCTGTGCTGGTCAGCCTGCCACCGGGGATCGCCGTCGCCTGGCTGTTGGCCCGGCGCGAATTTCCCGGCAAGGCGCTGGTCGACGGCATCGTCCACCTGCCGCTGGTGGTGCCGCCGGTGGTGATCGGCTATCTGCTGCTGGTGTCGCTGGGGCGGCGCGGGGCGATCGGCGGCTGGCTGTACGATTCGTTCGGAATCACGCTGATCTTTACCTGGAAGGGCGCGGCCGTCGCATCGGCGGTGATGGCGTTTCCGTTGCTGGTGCGGGCGATCCGGCTGTCGCTGGAGGCAGTGGACCGTCGGCTGGAGACCGCCGCCCGGACGTTGGGCGCAACGCCGGCGCAGGTGCTGTTCGGCATCACGTTGCCGCTTACCGCACCCGGAATCCTGGCCGGCGTGGTGCTTGCGTTCGCGCGCAGTCTGGGCGAGTTCGGCGCGACAATCACGTTCGTTTCCAATATTCCGGGCGAGACCCGGACGTTGCCGATTGCGCTGTACAGCGTGTTGCAGACGCCGGACGGGGAACAGGCGGCGACGCGGCTGGCGGTGATTTCAATCGTACTGGCGCTGGCGGCGCTGTTTGCGTCGGAATGGGTCGCGCGGCGGTTGGCGGCGCGTCTGCGCGGGAGACCCTGAGCATGCTGCGGGTGGACGTCCGCCGCGAATTCCCCGGCGGGAGCGTCGAAGCCACGTTCGATGCCGAAGGCGGCGTGACCGCGCTGTTCGGCCCTTCGGGGGCCGGCAAATCCACCGTCGTCAACATGCTGGCGGGGTTGGAGCGGCCACAGGCGGGCCGGATCGAACTGGAAGGCGACGTGCTGTTCGATGCCGCGCGCCGCATCGACATCGCGCCGGAGCGCCGCCGCGTCGGCGTCGTATTCCAGGAGGACCGCCTGTTTCCGCACATGAACGTGCGCGGCAACCTACGCTACGGACTGCGGCGCTTGCCCGCGGTCCGGCGGCGCATCGAATTCGATCCGCTGGTCGCGCTGCTTGGTCTTGGCGGGCTGCTGGACCGGCGGCCGGCGACGCTGTCCGGCGGCGAAAAACAGCGCGTGGCGATCGGCCGGGCACTGTTGGCCAGCCCGAGATTGCTGTTGATGGACGAACCGCTGGCGAATCTGGACGCCGGGCGCCGGGCCGAAATTCTGCCGTTTTTGGACCGGCTGCGGGAGGAGCTCGCATTGCCGATCGTCTACGTCAGCCACAACGTCGACGAAATACTGCGCCTTGCCGATACGCTGGTGGTGATGGGCGACGGCCGCAGCCGCGCCGCCGGGCCGGTCGAGGAGGTGCTGAGCCGCAAGGACCTGCGGCAATGGACCGGCGTGCAGGACGCGGGATCGGTGTTCGCGGCGACGGTGCGCGAGACCGGCGCCGACGGGCTGGCGGTGCTGGCGTTCGGCGGCGGCGAGCTCAGGATCGCGGGCGGGCCGCCTCCGGGCACCCGCGTGCGGCTGCGGGGGCATGCGCGCGATGTTTCGCTGGCGCTGGACCGGCCGACCAACATCAGCGTGTTGAACGTGTTCGACGGCAAGATCGTGGCGCTGGAGGAAGACGGCGCCCAGGTCGATGTGCGGCTGGATATCGGCGTGCCGCTGTGGGCGCGCATCACCCGGCACTCGGCGAACGAATTGCGTTTGGCGCCGGGCGTGCGCGTCTTCGCGATGGTCAAGGCGGTGGCGGTGGACCGCGAAAGCCACGGACCGTCGGCCGGCGTGGGCTAGCGGGCGCGGCGCGCAGCGACTACGATTCGGCCATGGTTCGCTGGATTCAGGTCCTGGCGTTGTGTGCCACCTGTGCCGCCGCCGCGGCGACGGCGGCGGTCGTCGGTGAATTGCCGGCGGCGGGCAACGCGCGCTTCCTGGCCGCGTTCGAGATCGTCGTGTTCGGCAGCGAAGTACCCGGACGTGAGTCCGCGGTCATTGCGAAATGGACTCGAAAAATCGACTACAAGCTGGGCGGCCTGACCGACGCCGTCGAAAAATTTCGGCCGGTCGTCCGCGAGCATATCGAAGCCATCGCGCCCTATACCGGTTTGGAATACGGCGAAGTCGCAGCAGATGCGCCGGATGAGGCGCTGATCATCTGGTTTTCGACGACAGAACGCATGGCCCTGGACGGACGCATGCTTGCGGCCAGACCAGAAGATGTCGCCGGCATGCAGGACGCCAACTGCTTCTTTCTGACCTATGCGCGGCCGGGCGGCGAATTCGTGCGGGCGCGGATCGTCGTCAACAGTGACCATTCCGACGACCAGATCCACCACTGTCTGCTGGAGGAGCTGACCCAGAGCATGGGCCTGCCCAACGACGATCCACGGCTGGTGCCGTCGATCTTCAATGATGCGATGAAGCTGCAAGAGCTGTCGCTGATGGACAAGGTGCTGCTGCGGCTGGTGTACGACCCGCGGATGGCGCCGGGAACCGCGCGGGCGGACGCGATGGCGCTGGCGGCGGGGATTTTGGCCGAACTCAATCCGGGCGGATGAGGCGCGCCGGGCGGCAAGCGTGCTATAACCGGTGCGGAGCGGCAAATGATCAACACGATCCTGATTTGGGCGATTTGCAGCGCTGTCGTGTTCGCGGCGCTGGTGTACGGCCGCCGGTCGATCCTGCATCGGCGCGTCAAGGTGGTGGACCTGGACTGGAAGGCGGTCGCCGTGATCTCGATGCTGGCCGGCGCGTTGCCGGCGTTTCTTTACGACCAGGCCCGAAGCCGGAATGTCGAAGTACCGCCCGCTGTCGACGACCGCGCCGCCGTGCGCGGCCCGGAGGCCCCCTAAGCCGCCGTCACGGCGCCACCCGCAGCGCCGCGGCCCGGGCCGCCTGTTCGTCGGCCATCGCCCCTTCGCCGGCAAGACGCAACAGCTCCGCATACTCGTCGAGCTCCGCGGCAAACGCCGGATCCCCCAGACCCACCATCAGCATCTTGACCTGGACGACCTCGGCTTCATGTTCGACCGCTTCACCAACGCGGCCAGTTCGAACGTAAACCCCGACCAGCGCCTCCAGAACCCGAATCAACTCGGCCGGGGGCGGCGGCGGTTCGGTGCGCCAAATGGCGAGCGCGCGGTTCAGAACGGCTTCCGCTTCGTCGCCGCGGTCCAGCGCTGCGTAGGCGATGCCGGCGCTGGTCAGCGGCCGACCGAGGGATCGGTGGCCCAATCCATATGCCGCCGCGCGAATGCGAACGACCCGATCGAATTGCACGACAGCTTCGCGGTAGCGTTGCTCGGCCAGCAGCAGGTTGGCCAATTCCTCGACCGCCAGCGCGGTGTAGGGATGGTCCGGCCCGGCGGCATCCTCGCGGACCGACAGCGCGCGTCGCAGCAACGGTTCGGCGCCAGCCCAATTCTCCTGCAAGGAATACAGGCGCGCGAGGCGACTCAGCATATCGGCAAGGGCGGGATCGGCGGCGCCGTGGGCGGTTTCCTGGAGCCGGATCGCCTGCAGGTACAGCGCCTCGGCCTCGTCGAGGCGACCGAGCGCCTGGACGGCGACCGCAAGATTGAGGTTGGAATTGATGCGCCGCTGTACGCCCTCTTCCAGGGTCTGGGCCAACGCAAGGGCGAGGCGAAACCGTTCCGCCGCGGTCTCGTAGTCGCCGCGGTTGTAGGCATCGACGCCGGCAATCGCCAGGTCCTCCCATTGCGGCGCCTGGGCGCGTGTCACGGCGCCGGCGGCGGCGACAGCCGCGGCGAACGCCAGAATCGGCAACAGGCGAATCATCGGCAACGCACGGCCAGCACGGGATCGCCGCAAGCCTAGCACACCCGGTGCGATCCGCGGTCTGGTGCGGAATTGCCACTGGTTTCAGATGTGGCTAGGCTGAATCGCGGTGTTCGAATTGGGGAGGTGGATCATTCGCAAACTGATCCTCGGAATCGGTGGCGCACTGGTGCTGTTGGCGGCGCTCGCCGGGTACAACGTCGTTCGCTTTTATATGTTCCTGCTGCCGAGCGAGGAGGTCGTATTCGACAGCGGCGGCGTTCCGATCGCCGGGACGCTGGTGTTGCCGGACGCCGACGGGGTATTTCCGGCGATATTGATGATTCACGGATCGGGACCGGACACCGGCGCAGATCCCGGATACCGCGCCGAAGCCAACGTCCTGGCGCGCCGCGGATTCGCCGTCTTGATTTATGCGAAGCGCGGCACTGGCAAGTCCGGCGGCGATTTTGCGACGGCGAATTACTCGGATTTCATCGATGATGCGCTGGCGGCGCTCCGGTTTCTGGATGGCCGGGCTGATATCGGCTCGATCGGTTTGTACGGCCATAGCGAGGGCGGCTGGTTCACGCCAGAAATTGCCAACCGCTTCGGCGACATCGCGTTCATCATCAACAAGTCGGCGGCGCCGCTGTCATGGATCGACACGGTGATCTGGGAAGTTCGCAACGACTTGTTGGCCGAAGGCGCCACGCCCGAGGAACTGGAAGTACTGTTGCCGCTGACGCGGGCGCGATGGGAATACGTCGTCGCTGCCGCTCGCGATCCCGCCACCGCCGAATCGATGCGCGCTCCGCTGCAACAGCGAATCGAGGCGGCGCGCGCGGCGATCCCCGACGCCGACGGGCTGGTCGCTGACCTGCCCGCGCCAGACGGCGAACGCATCGCCTGGCTGGCCGAGCGCTATGCCTATGATCCGGCGCCGCATCTGGCTGCGGTTCATGTGCCGATGCTGTATGTCTATGGCGAGACCGACATCAACGTGCCTGTCGGCGAATGCGTTGCGTTCCTTGACCGGTTTCGCGCCGATGGTGGAAACGACGTGACGGTTCGGGTGTTTGGCGGCGTCGGCCACTCGATGACGACCTGGCGCGGCATGTTCCAGATGCTTCATGCGCCGGGGTATCTCCGCCTGGTCGGCGACTGGGCGGAGGCGCACCGCTAGCCGGGCCAACGCTGCTACCGCGTCGCGGCACGATCACGCGGGTTTCGACCGGGATTCAAGGGCATGGAACGGTTTCTTGCGGCGATTTTGCTGCCTGGGGCGGTGCTGCTCGGAGCGGCGGCGGCGCAGGCGCAGTCGGATGGTGCGCCGGACGCCCGGGCGGTGCGGGCGAACGTTGCGTACGGCGCGGTCGGGCTGCAATTGGAGAACGATGCGTTCGGCCTCGGTGACGACCACTACACCCAGGGGTTCCGCGCCGCGGTTGTGCTGAAGCCGAACCAGATGCCACGGTTGCGCGATCTGGCCCGCCGCGTGTTCGACGCGAACCGCCGGTTTTCGATTGCTTCGCCGCGGCTGGACCGCGACGCGGGCTGGGCGACCCTGTTCGGCGGCCAGAGCATGTTCACGCCGAACAAGGGCCTGCGCGACAAGACCGCATACGAAGACATCGCCGACGACCGCCCCTATGCCGGATGGCTGAACGCGGGGATCGCGTTGCATGTGCCGTTCGACGACGGACGCGGGTTGAAAACGG
>JAQBXG010000042.1 GCA_027625125.1 Pseudomonadota bacterium | reverse complement strand
GTCGGCGGCCACCGCGTCGCCCGCCGCCTTGAACCATTTCGCGACCACGGCCTCGGTCACGGATTCACCCAGCGTCGGCACCCTGATCTCGACCGTCATCCCTGGCTCCCGGCGTTCACCGCAACGCCTCCGCCACCAGTCGCTCCTGTTGCTCCCGGTGCAGTTTCAGACTGCCGGGGGCCGGCGACGCCATTTCCGGGCGGCCCGCGTAGCGCGGCCGCCGCACCTTCATCTCCATTTCGTCCAGCAGCGTTTCCAGCCGCGGCAACAGAAACGCCCACGCACCGGCGTTCTTCGGCTCTTCCTGGCACCAGACCAGATCGGCCTTCGGAAACCGCATCAGTTCGTCCTTCAGCGCGAATTCCGGAAACGGGTACAGCTGTTCCAGCCGCATGACATACACATCGTCGATGCCGTCCCGCTCTCTTGCTTCCAACAGATCATAGTAGACCTTGCCGGAGCACAGCACCACGCGCCGAATGCCGCTGTCCGGCTTCAGTCCGGCGTGGTCGTCCCACAGTACGCGATGGAACGTCCGGCCGCTGCCGAGGTCGGCGAAACCGGAAACCGCCCGTTTGTGCCGCAACAGCGACTTCGGCGCCATCACGATCAGCGGCTTGCGGAAGTTGCGATGCAACTGCCGGCGCAGGGCGTGAAAATAGCTGGCCGGGGTCGACGGATTGATGACCTGCAAATTGTCTTCGGCGCACAGTTGCAAGTACCGCTCCAGCCGCGCCGACGAATGTTCCGGTCCCTGCCCCTCCTGCCCGTGCGGCAACAACAGCACCAGGCCCGACATTCGCAGCCACTTGCTTTCGGCCGAAGCAAGGAACTGGTCGACGATCACCTGCGCGCCGTTGGCGAAATCTCCAAACTGTCCTTCCCACAGCACCAGCGCGTTCGGGTCGGACAGGCTGTATCCGTACTCGAATCCAAGCACGGCGAATTCCGACAGCATGCTGTCGATCACTTCGTACCGCGCCTGCCCCTCGGCGATATGGTTGAACGGCAGGTACCGTTCCTCGCTGACCTGGTCGACGAACACCGAATGGCGATGTGAAAACGTGCCGCGCCCCGAGTCCTGCCCCGACAGCCGCACCGGAAACCCCTCCAGCAACAGCGAGCCGAACGCCAGCGCCTCGCAGGTGGCCCAGTCCAACCCCTCGCCGTCGTCGATCGTCGCCTTGCGGCGGGCGATGATGCGCTTCAGCGTCGGGTGCAGATTCCATCCTTCGGGATACCGCGTGATCGCGGTGCCGATTTCAGTCAGCACCTTGTGGGCGACGCCGGTCTTGCCGCGCCTGGCGTCGCCATAGGCGCGATGAAACCATGCCCAGCGGCCTTCCAGCCAGTCGGCCTTGTTGGGCCGATAGGCCTTTGCGGCCGCGTAATCGTTTTCGAATCCCGCCAGCACGTCCGCCACCATGCGGTCCGGCTCGTCGCGGGCCAGCACGCCTTCCGACACCAGCCGGTCGGCATAGATCTGCCGCGTCGACGGGTGCGCGGCGATCTTGCGGTACATGATCGGCTGCGTGAACGCAGGCTCATCGCCCTCGTTATGGCCCAACCGGCGATAACAGAACATGTCCAGCACGACGTCGCCGCCAAACTTCTAGCGATAATCTGTGGCGATTTTCGCGGCGTGGGTAACGGCCTCGGGGTCGTCGCCGTTGACGTGCAGGATCGGCGCCTGCACACCCTTCGCGACATCGGATGGATACGGCGACGACCGCGAATATCCCGGACTGGTCGTGAATCCGATCTGGTTGTTGACGATCACATGGACCGTGCCGCCGGTGCGATAGCCGCGCAGCTCCGACAGCCCCAGACACTCGGCGACGATGCCCTGCCCGGCGAACGCCGCATCGCCGTGCATCAAAAGCCCCATCACGCGCTTGCGCTCCGCTTCGTCGCCGCGCAGATATTGCTTCGCCCGCACCTTTCCCGCCACCACCGGGTCCACCGCCTCCAGATGCGACGGGTTCGCGGTCAACGAAAGATGCACCGTGTGGCCGTTGAACTCCCGGTCCGCCGACGTTCCCAGGTGGTATTTGACGTCGCCGGAGCCTTGCACGTCGCCGGGCACCGACGGCACGCCCTCGAATTCGGCAAGAATCGCCGTCACCGGCTTCTTGACCAGATTGGCCAGCACATTGAGCCGCCCGCGGTGCGGCATGCCCAGCACGATTTCGTCGACCTTGTGCTGGGCGGCGCGATCGACAATCGCCTCCAGGGCCGGCATCAAACTCTCCGCGCCATCGACGCCGAATCGCTTGGTGCCGGTGTACTTGATATGCAGAAACCGTTCGAACGACTCCGCGGCGGTCAGTTGCTGCAGGATCGCGCGCTTGCTCGCTGCCGCGTATCGCGGACGAAAATCCTTGTCCTCGATCCGCACCTGCAACCAGTTGCGCACCGCCGGATCCTGAATGTGCATGTATTCATAGCCGATGGTGCCGCAATACGTTTCCCTGAGCCGCGCGACAATGTCGCGTGCGGTCATGAATTCGTCGCCGAGGGCGCGATCCAGAAAGATCGGCCGGTCCATGTCGCCGTCGCCAAACCCGTAATACGCCGGGTCCAGCTCCTGGTACCGCTCGCCGCCGGCAATTCCCAGCGGGTCCAGGCTGGCGCCCAGGTGCCCGCGCACGCGATAGGCGCGGATCATCATGCGGGCGCGGATCGAATCCAGCGCGGCATCGCGGGAATCCCCGGCGGCCCTGCCGCGTCCGCGTGTGGCGACGGCCTCGCCCGGCTCCAGCAGAAACGGGCGGCCCCAGCTCGGCCGGCGCGCCACCACCCCGGACTCGTCGCCAAGGGACCGGAAAAACTTCTGCCATTCGGGATCGACCGAGGACGCGTCGGCCAAAAAGCGGCCGTACAGGTCTTCGAGAAACGCGCTGTTGGCGCCGGTCAGAAACGAGGCGGGATCGGATAGAGCGGCCATCGTGTCCGTTCATGGGACGGAACAGCAGCCCGACATTGGACTGCATGCGCGAATCGTGCAAGCCGGGCGGCTAGATTCCCATCGCCTTCGCCAGCGCCGCGCCGATCCCGGCTGGCGAATCGGCGACCTGGTATCCGGCCGAACGCAGGTATTCCTTCTTGTCCTCCGCGCCGCCCTTGCCGCCGGAGATGATCGCGCCGGCGTGGCCCATGCGGCGGCCCGGCGGCGCCGTCGCACCGGCGATGAAGCTGGCGATCGGCTTCTTGGCTTTCGAACGCCGGTACAGGTCGGCGCCTTCCTCCTCGGCGGTGCCGCCGATTTCGCCGATCATCACGATCGCCGCGGTCTTCGGATCGGCCAGGAACAATTCCAGCGCATCGGTGAATACCATGCCGGGCACCGGATCGCCGCCGATGCCGATAC
This sequence comes from Pseudomonadota bacterium, assembly GCA_027625125.1. Lineage (GTDB taxonomy): Bacteria > Pseudomonadota > Alphaproteobacteria > UBA2966 > CAIVPW01 > JAQBXG01. Next base: position 6,999 of record JAQBXG010000042.1, on the reverse strand, counting down.
AGGTCGATTGGCCCAGCCCCATCGCCGTCGTCTGGTCCACCGCCTCATAGGTCAGCGTGCCCGAGCGCGACACGACCCCCACCTTGCCCGGCACATGGATATGGCCGGGCATGATGCCGATCTTGCATTCGCCGGGGGTGATCAGTCCGGGGGTGTTGGGGCCGACGAGGCGGGTGCGCGACCCCTCCAGCACGCGCTTCACCCGCACCATGTCCAGCACCGGAATGCCCTCGGTGATACAGACCGCAAGCTCCAGCTCGGCGTCGACCGCCTCCAGAATCGCGTCGGCGGCGAACGGCGGCGGCACATAGATCACCGTCGCGGTGGCGCCGGTCGCGGCGGCCGCCTCGGCGACGGTATCGAACACCGGCAAGTCCAGATGGGTGCTGCCGCCCTTGCCGGGTGTGACGCCGGCGACCATCTGCGTGCCGTAGTCCAGCGCCTGCTGGGTGTGAAACGTGCCCTGCGTCCCGGTCAGCCCCTGGACGATGATCCTGGTGTTCCTGTCGATCAGCACCGACATCAGGCCGCCTCCCGCGTCGCGGCGACGATTTTCTCGGCGGCGTCGGCAAGGCCGGTCGCGGCGATGATCGCGAGCCCGGAGTCGTTCAGGATCTTGCGCCCCTCGTCGACCAGGGTTCCCTCCAGCCGCACGACCATCGGCACGGTGATGCCGACTTCCTTCACCGCCTCGACTACCCCCGCCGCCACCACGTCGCAGCGATTGATGCCGGCAAAGATGTTGACCAGGATTCCGCGCACGTTCGGGTCGCGCAGAATGATCTTGAATGCCTCGACGACCCGCTCCTTCGGCGCGCCGCCGCCGACGTCCAGGAAGTTCGCGGGATCGCCGCCGTGGAACTTGATGATGTCCATCGTCGCCATCGCCAGCCCGGCGCCGTTGACCAGGCAGCCGATGTCGCCGTCCAGCTTGATGTAATTCAGGCTGTTTTCCTGCGCCAGAATCTCCGACGGGTCCTCTTCGCTCTCGTCGCGTAACGCGGCGATTTCCTGCTGGCGGAACAGGCCGTTGTCGTCGATGACGATCTTCGCATCGACCGCCAACACATCGTCGCCACTGACAACCAGCGGATTGATCTCGACCAGACTCGCGTCGGTGGCGATGAATGCGTTGTAGGCGGCGATCATCAGCTTGACGCCGGCGCGCACCTGGCCGCCCTTCAGCCCCAGTCCGAACGCCAACTTCCGGGCATGAAACGGCATGATGCCGACGGCGGGATCGATGACGACACGCAGGATCTTGTCCGGCGTTTTCGCCGCCACTTCCTCGATATCCATGCCGCCTTCGGTCGACGCCATCATGTTGACGCGCTTTGATGCCCGATCGACCAGCACCGACAGGTACAGTTCGCGATCGATCGCGACGCCCTGCTCGATATAGACGCGGTGGACTTCCTTGCCGCCGGGACCGGTCTGCGGCGTCACCAGCGTCATGCCCAGAATGTCTCTTGCCGCTTTGACCGCATCCGCCGCCGACTTCACGACCTTGACGCCGCCGGCCTTGCCGCGGCCACCGGCATGGATCTGCGCCTTGACCACCCAGACGGGGCCGTCGAGCGCGGCTGCGGCCGCTTCGGCGTCGGCGGCGGCCAGCACCACGACGCCTTTCGGCACCGGTACCCCGTGGCCGGCCAGGAGTTGCTTTGCCTGATATTCGTGAAGATTCATGTGAGGTTCACCGCGGTTGCAGGGACGTTCCCGCCGCGGAGTCCGGCGGTACCCGGATCAAGCCGGCACTGGCCGCGTTTATAAGACACCCCTTTCCGGGGGCGCAACCGCCCGCGGTTCAGAGCGCGCCGCCCCGCCGCCCTCAAGCCTTTGCGCGGCGCGCTTTCCCTGTGGCCTTCGCGGGCTTTTTCTTCTTTGCCGCTTTCCGGCGCGTTTTGCCCAACCCGGGCGCCAGTTTCTGCACGGCCTTGACCAGGCCCCGGACCGCCGCGACCGAATGCGCCAGCGCCGCCTTTTCCGGCTTCGTCAACGCCAGCTCGACAATGCGCTCGACGCCGCGCGCGCCGATCACCACCGGCACACCGACATACAGGCCGCGCACGCCGTACTCGCCGTCCAGATATGCGGCACAGGTCAACATGCGCTTGCGGTCCAACAAATACGACTCGGCCATCTGGATCGCAGCCGACGCCGGCGCATAGAATGCCGAGCCGGTCTTCAGCAACCCGACGATTTCCGCGCCGCCGTTTCGCGTCCGCTCGACAATCTCCTCGATGCGCTTGCCGTCGATCCAGCCCATCTTGACCGCGTCGGGCAGCGGCACGCCGCCGACCGACGAATAGCGCACCAATGGCACCATCGTATCGCCGTGTCCGCCCAGCACCATCGCCGTCACGTCCTCGACCGACACCGACAGCTCCTCGGCCAGAAACGCCCGGAACCGCGCCGAATCCAGCACCCCGGCCATGCCGACGACACGCCTGGCCGGCAGGCGGCTGGCTTCCCGCAGCGCCCACACCATCGCGTCCAGCGGATTGGTGATGCAAATCACGAACGCGCCCGGCGCGAATTTGGCGATGCCCTCGCCCACCGCCTGCATGACATTGACGTTGATGCCGATCAGATCGTCGCGGCTCATGCCCGGCCTGCGCGCCACGCCGGCGGTCACGATCACGACGTCGGCGCCGCGAACGGCCGCATAGCTGCTGGCGCCCTTCAAACTGGCGTCGATATTCTCGATCGGCGACGACTGGTACAGGTCCAGGGCCTTGCCCGCGGGCATCCCCTTGGCGATATCGAACAGCACGACATCCCCAAGCCGCTTCAGCAAAGCCAGGTGTGCAAGGGTTCCACCGATATTGCCGGCTCCCACCAGCGCGATTTTGGCTCTTTTCATGCCGCGACTTCCGTGTCGATTGCTGTGGCGCCGATTGTGGCTGTCCGACACAATCCCGGGCAACCCCTAAATGGCCGCCGGCAGCGTTGCACGAACGCACTAGCGCGCCAATATCCATCACACGCGAAGACTGACCCACGGACGATATGACCCAAGAGACACGCACCTTTCAGGCCGAAGTCGCCAAGCTGCTGCAAATCGTCGCCAATTCGCTCTACAGCCGACGCGAGGTGTTTTTGCGCGAGCTGATTTCCAATGCCTCCGACGCCTGCGACCGCCTGCGCTACGAGGCGCTTACCGCGCCTGAGTTGGCCGGCGACGATTCCGCCTACCGCGTCGTGCTGCGCGCCGACACAAAGGCAAAGACACTGACCATCGAGGACAACGGCATCGGCATGAGCCGCGACGAGCTGATTGCCAACCTGGGCACCATCGCCCGCTCCGGCTCGTCGGCGTTTCTCGACAAGATGGCCGAGGACGGATCCGGCGATCTGTCGTTGATAGGCCAATTCGGCGTCGGCTTCTATTCCGCATTCGTCGTCGCCGACCGTGTCGAGGTCACAAGCCGCCGCGCCGGCGCATCCGAATCCTGGTGCTGGTCCTCCGACGGGGCCGGCGAGTTCACGATCGCCGACGCCACCCGCGAACGCCGCGGCACCGCCATCGTTCTTCACCTCAAAAAGGACGCGCGGGCGTTCCTCGATGCCGGCACGCTGCGCGCCACCGTCAAGGCCCATTCCGACCACATCGGCATTCCGGTCGTCCTCGCGGCCGACGACGGCGATGAGACGCTGAACTCGGCGTCGGCCCTGTGGACGCGCCCGAAAAGCGACATCACCGCCGACCAGTACCGCGAGTTCTACCAGCACGTCAGCCACGGGTTCGACGATCCGTGGCTCACCGTTCACGTCCGCGCCGAAGGGCGGCTCGAATATACCCAGCTCCTGTTCATCCCCGGCGCGCGGCCGATGGACCTATTCCAGCCCGACCGCAAGTGCGCGGTGCGCCTGTACGTGCGCCGCGTATTCGTCACTGACAACTGCGAGGGCCTGCTGCCGTCATATCTGCGGTTCGTGCGCGGCGTCATCGATTCCGAGGATGTCGCCCTGAACGTCAGCCGCGAGATGCTGCAACAGGACCCGATCCTGTCGAAAATCGGCACGGCGGTCACAAAGCGCATGCTATCGGAGCTGGAAAAGAAGGCCGCAAGGGAACCGGAGGCATACGCGAAGTTCTGGGACAATTTCGGCGCGGTCCTGAAGGAGGGCCTGTACGAAGACCCGTCGCGCCGCGAGCAGATTCTCGCGCTGGCCCGCTTCCGCTCGACCCACGGCGACGGCCTTGTCAGCCTCGCCGACTATGTGTCGCGCATGGCCGACGGCCAACAGGCGATCTACACGATCGCCGGCGACGATGCGGCGGCGCTCCGCGCCAGCCCGCACCTCGAAGGCTATGCGGCGCGCGGCGTCGAAGTACTGCTGATGACGGACCCGGTCGACGAGTTCTGGATTCCGGCCGTCGCCAATTACGGCGACAAGTCGTTCGTTTCCGTGACCCACGGCGACGCGGGCCTTGACAAGCTGAAGCCGACGAAACCCGTCGACGCCCCCGAACCGGCAAAGGCCGGAGACATCGCGGTGCTGGCCGCATTGATGAAACAGGCGTTGGGCGACAGCGTCAAAGACGTCCGCGCCAGCGAGCGACTGACCACCAGCCCGGTCTGCCTCGTCGCCGACGACCGCGATATCGACCGCCATCTCGCGCGAATGCTGAAAGCGCACGGGCGCCTCGACCACGTTTCGGCCGGCGTGCTCGAAATCAACCCCGGCCACCCGCTGATCCGGTCGCTGGCCGAACGGGCGCAGGCATCCGGCGCCTCCCCCGCCCTCGACGACGCCGCGCATCTGTTGCTGGACCAGGCGCGCATCGTCGAAGGCGACCCGCCCACCGATGTCGCGGCGTTCGCGCGGCGCATGTCGGCGCTGCTCGAACGCGCGACCTGAGTTTGGATTCGGCCCGGCGCGCTACGGCGCGGGGTCGCGAATCGGAATCTGCAACGCGGCCAAAATCGGCCCCTGGCCCGCGATCTGCACCACGGCGACGCATCCGACGCCGTGGTCGGCGCCCCCATACGCGAATTGGTCGAGCGCAAAATCGACGTGCTTGCCGGTCCACGCGCCTAGCCATTCGATGCCTTCGACGACATTGCCATAGACGATCGCCGCACCGGCGTTCTCGCCGCGCAGAATCTCGACCTCGCGGGCCGCGCCGAACGTGATCAGCCATACATCTGCGACCCCGTCGAAGTCGCCTTCGGACACGTTCAGATACATGCCGTCTTCCTGCAACTCGAACCAGACCCGCTCCGGCGCCGGCAGGTCGCCGGCCGGTCCGGCGGCCAGAATCCGTTCGACCGCCTCGCGGTCTGCCCCGACCACGTCGTGGCGGCCGCCGATCACCATCTGCGGCGTGTAGACGCTGCGCAGGTTCATCGCCTGCATATACCCGCGCTGACGCTCGGTCATCTTCGGGTCGCTGAACGTGTCGGCCCAGCCAAGGTAGTCCCAGATGTCGACGTGAAATCCCAGTACGACGAAGTTCTCGTCCATCTGCCGCGCGACCAATTCCATCAAGTATGCATCCGCCGGCGGGCAAGCGCTGCACCCCTGCGATGTATACAACTCAATGATGGTCGGGAAATCGTCCGCTGCCGCGGCTGGCACGGTGGTCGCGGTCAACAGCAGCGCGCCCAAAAGCGCGCGGGTCACGAACGCGCGGGTCACGAACGCGCGGGTCACGAACGCGCGGGTCATGTTCCGGTTCATCACCAATCCGGTGTACCCGCTCGCAAGCAATGCCCGCCAATCAATTGTCGGTGACGGCGCACGGCCCTTGCCGCTTCACGCTGCCAACAGTCCGCGCAGCACATATTGCAGGATGCCTCCATGGCGGTAATAGGCGAGTTCGGTGTCGGTATCGATTCGGCACCGCAGCGTTGCCTCGGAAACGCCGCCGTCCGCGCGGTGAATGCGGCAAACGAGTTCACGGCGGGGCGCAAGCCCGTCGGCGATTCCCGGAATGTCGAATGTCTCGCTACCGTCCAGCCCAAGCCCGGACCGCGTTGCGCCGCCGGTAAACTCCAATGGCAACACGCCAAGCCCGACCAGATTCGAACGGTGAATGCGCTCGAAACTTTCGGCGATCACCGCCCGCACGCCCAACAGCTGCGGGCCTTTCGCCGCCCAGTCGCGCGACGACCCGGAACCGTACAGCTTGCCGGCAACGACGATCAGCGGCACGCCCTCGTCGCGATAGGCCATCGCCGCGTCGAAGATCGGCATCACCGCGCCGTCCGGCATATGGCGGGTCAGCCCGCCCTCGGTGCCCGGCGCCATCGCGTTGCGAATGCGAATGTTCGCGAACGTGCCGCGCATCATCACCTCGTGGTTGCCGCGCCGCGATCCATAGGAATTGAAATCCGCCGCCGCGACGCCGCGATCCGTCAGATACTTGCCCGCCGGGCTTGCGGCCTTGAACGCCCCTGCCGGCGAGATGTGATCGGTCGTGATCGAATCGCCCAGAATCGCCAATGCCCGCGCTCCGGAAATGTCCGTGACCGGCGCGGGCACGCGGGTCATGCCTTCAAAATAGGGCGGTCGGCGCACATAGGTGCTGTCGGCGCTCCAGTCAAAACTGAATCCGTCGCCGGCCGCGACTGCGCGCCAGGCGTCACTGCCGCGAAACGCGTCGGCGTAGCGGCGGCGGAACATCTCCGGCGTGACCGCGGCGGCGATGACGTCGGCGATCTCCCGGTTCGACGGCCACAGATCGGCCAGGGTTACCGGGTTGCCGTCGCGATCGTCGCCGACCGCCTCGGTCGCCAGGTCGCGGGTGACGGTTCCGGCCAGCGCATAGGCCACCACCAGCGGCGGCGAGGCCAGATAGTTCGCCCGCACGTCGGGGTTCACGCGCCCCTCGAAATTGCGATTGCCCGACAGCACCGAAGTCACCAGCAGATCGCCGTCGGCGACCGCCGCCGACAGCGCCGGGTCCAGCGGCCCCGAATTGCCGATACAGGTGGTGCAGCCGTACCCGACCAGGTTGAAGCCGAGCGCATCGAGATACGGGCTGAG
>JAQBXG010000041.1 GCA_027625125.1 Pseudomonadota bacterium | reverse complement strand
GGCCGGATCGACGTCGCCGCCCACGTCCGCCGCGGCCTGGGCCTCGGCGGGCGGCAGCACCAGCCGCGGCGCGACGTGCAGCCCGCCGTTGGCGATCATCGCCGTCATCACCGCCAGTTGCAGCGGCGTCGTCAGCACAAAGCCCTGACCGATGCCGGTGATCAATGTCTCGCCCGCTTGCCACGGCTCACCGATGCGGGCGAGTTTCCAGTCCCGGGTCGGAATCAGTCCCGGCCGCTCGACTCCAAGGCCCAGGTCCTGGACAGTCCCCAGCCCAAACCGCCGCGACATTTCGGAGATCTTGTCGATGCCGGTGCGCAAGGCGAGATCATAGAAATAGACGTCGCACGACTGTTCCAACGCCTGCGCCATCGCCATGTCGCCGTGGCCCTCGCGTTTCCAGCAATGGAATTTGCGATCCCCCAGTTCCGTCTCGCCGTTGCAGTACACGCGGTGCCCGGGATGGGCGACGCCGGCTTCGAGCGCCGCCAGCGCGACGATCATCTTGTAGGTCGAGCCCGGCGGGTACTGGCCGCTTACCGCCTTGTTCAACAGCGGCTTGCGGGGGTTTGTGACCAGCGCATCCCAGTCGTTCTGGCTCATGCCGAACGAAAACGCATCCGGTTCGAAGCTGGGCGTCGACGTCATCGCCAGCACGTCGCCGGTGCGGATATCCAGCACGACGGCCCCGGCGCTTTCGCCGTCGAGACGGCGGGCGGCGAATTCCTGCAATTCGGCGTCGATGCTGAGGACGATGTCCTGCCCCGGCTGGCCCTCCTTGCGTTCCAGTTCGCGAATGACCCGGCCGTGGGCGTTCACCTCGACGTGGCTGGCGCCCGCGGTGCCGCGCAACGCGAGGTCGGCCTCGCGTTCGATGCCGGCGCGGCCGACGCGAAAGCCGGGCAAATCCAGCAGCGGATCGTCGCCGCCGTCATCTTCGGACACCGGCGCGACATAGCCGACGACATGGGACACCGCGCTGCCCATCGGATAGCGGCGCGTTTCACCGACATCCGGTACGACACCCGGCAAATCCGGGCTGTGGACGTTCAGGCGGCTGAATTCCTCCCATGTCAGGTTTTCGGCCACCGTCACCGGCACGAATTCCCGCTTGCGGCCAATCTCGCGGAGAATGCGCTGGCGATCAAAGTCGTCGAGCGGAATCAGACGTCCAAGATCGTCGAGTGTGCGCGCCACCGACTCGGTAACGCGGTCCCCCGGCCCCTTGGTCTGTTCGGGGATCACCAGCACGCGATAGTTCTGGCTGTTGTCGGCGATTCGGTTGCCGTGGCGATCAAGAATCAGACCGCGCGGCGGCGCCAACAGACGAAGGCTGATGCGGTTCTCGTCGGCCAGTGTGCGGTAGCGGTCCGCCTCGACAATTTGCAGGTAATAGAGCCGCGCCGCCAGCCCCGTCAGCAACAGCCCCTGGCCGCCGGCGAGCAGGAAGCTCCGCCGCGAAAATGTCTTGTAGCGTCCGCTTTCGTGATTCATCCCGGCTGCGCCGGCGGCGCCAGCCGCGCCACCTGCGCCAGCGTCCACGAAAACACCGGATACAGCGCCGCCGTCAGCATCGTCTGGACCGCGAACGGGTCGGTCCACAGGAACGCGGCGCGAAACGCGCTGCCGACCAGCCAGACGACGATTCCGGCGCCCGCCGCGACCAGCATGAACCCGGCCCACTCGACGCCGAACGATTGCCCCAGCACGATCCGGCGCTGCGAAACCGCCAGCGCATACACCAGCACCAGCGCCAGTGACGTGACGCCGAGCGGTGCGCCGGTCAACAGGTCCTGCAACGCACCCAGCGCGAACACGGCCCAGATCGGCAACAGGTCCGGTCGGTAAATGCCCCAGAAATAGACGGCGATCAGTGCGAAGAATGGCGTCACCGTCGGCAGGTACGGAATCCCGACCGGAATGGCGGTCAGCACGACAACGAACAGCACCGAGACTCCCGGCACCAGCATGCGCACCAGCCGAAACCAGCGGATGGCCTCGGGAATCATCCGCCTTCTCTCCCCGCGGCCCCCGCCCCGGCCGCCGGAGCCTCGGCCTCGTCGGCGTCCAGACGCGGAAAATCGAACAGCAGAATGCGCACGTATTCCAGTCTGCGGAATTCGACATGCGGAGTGACGACGGCCGCGTCCGCGGTCACTTCGGTCACGACGCCGACCGGCAGCCCGGCCGGAAACAACCCGCCATGGCCGGAGGTGACGATGCGATCGCCAATGGTGACGGCGGACGGTGCGGGCAGAAACGCGAGTTTCAGCGAATCGGTATTGTCGCCGGACAGGATCGCCCGGTAGCGCGACGATTCGACGACGACCGGCACCCGCGAGTTCAGGTCAGTCAGCAACAGCACGCGGGACGAACGGCGCCCGGCATCGACGACGCGGCCGACCAGGCCATCGCCGGTGACAGCCGCGACGCCGGGATGGATGCCGTCGACGGTGCCGGCGTTCAACAGTACGGCGCGCACGAACGGGCCGCCGGAATCGCCGATGACGCGGCCGGTGACATAGGTCATGCCCGGTTCCGGCTGGGCGCGCAGCAGTCCTCGAAAGGCGGCATTTTCCTGGGCCAGCAGGCGCGCCTGGGCCTGCCAGTTGCGGAGACGCTCGACTTCCTCGCGGAGCCGCAGGTTCTCGCTGTATACGTTCGAAAGCGCGGCGAGGTCGCCGACCGTGTCGGTTACCGCCGCGACCGGATGCGCCGCCACCTCCAGCACCGGGGCGGCGATATCCAGCACCGCAGTCCGCACCCGCTCCAGCGGCGGGTATCCGGCCCGGGCCAGAACCAGCAGGGTGACCGACGCGCCGGCAAACAGCAGCAGCGTAAACCGCTGCGCCACCACTCTGAGCGGCGCCGCCATTAGTCCGATCCGTTCGCTGTTGGGCCGCACAGTCTTTCCTCTTACCGGTGTCCCGTTTCGGGAAGATCGTTCACCGGAGCAACGCCCTCCGGCGGAAACTTACTCCCTCCCGCCGGCTGCCCGCGCCGGCCCGACACGCTAGTGGATCAAACCAGACACTTGAAGCCGGCAATGCTTACGGACGTACTGCGCAACGTATTCAAGTGTTTGGATAATTTGATCCATCAACAAACGGGCTCGTGGTACGAAGCGCTGGATTCGTACCACTAGTACTGCTGGTATAGCACGTGGCGCAGGGTTTTCATCTCTTCCAGCGCCCGTCCCGTCCCCATGGCCACACAGGTCAACGGCTCGTCGGCGATTGAAACCGGCAGCCCGGTCGCCTCGCGCAGCACGCGATCCAGATTGCCGAGCAACGCGCCGCCGCCGGTCAGCACAATGCCCTTGTCGACGATATCGGCAGCGAGTTCCGGCGCGGTATGCTCCAGCGCCTGCTTGACCGTTTCGATGATCGCGCCGACCGGCTCCGCCATGCTTTCGGCGATCTGCCGCTGGTTGATGACCAACTCCTTCGGCACGCCGTTCATCAGGTCGCGCCCCTTGACCTCCATCGTCGCGCCGTCGCCGTCTTCGGGCGGCGCCGCCGTGCCGATCTCTTTCTTGATGCGCTCGGCGCTGGATTCACCGATCAACAGATTGTGGTTGCGGCGGATGTAGCTGATGATCGCGTCGTCCATCTTGTCGCCGCCGACGCGGACGGATTTGGCATAGACGATGCCGCCCAGCGACAGCACGGCGACCTCAGTCGTGCCGCCGCCGATGTCGACGACCAAGGAACCGGTCGGTTCGGTTACCGGCAGCCCGGCGCCAATCGCAGCCGCCATCGGTTCTTCGATCAGAAACACGCGACGGGCGCCGGCGCTTTCCGCCGACTCCTGAATCGCGCGGCGCTCGACAGCCGTCGAACCCGACGGAACGCAGACGATCACCTGCGGGCTGGCGAACGAACCGCGGTTGTGCACCTTGCGAATGAAGTGCTTGATCATTTCTTCGGCGATGTCGAAGTCGGCGATGACTCCGTCGCGCAGCGGCCGGATCGCCTCGATGTTGCCGGGGGTGCGGCCCAGCATCAATTTTGCTTCCTCGCCGACGGCAAGGACCTGTTTCTTGCCGCGGTGGTCAACAATCGCGACCACCGACGGTTCGTTCAGAACGATGCCGCGGCCCTTCACGTACACCAGCGTATTCGCGGTGCCGAGATCGATGGCCATGTCGGCCGACATCCATCCGAGAATCTTTGAGAACATCAGATCGCCCGGTCCTTGAAGGCAGACGGGAAATGGACGCCCCGGTCAGCAATCGCCGCCGGGGCGTCCGGACAATACCACCAAATCCTCAGGCGGAGAGCGCCTCCGGCGCATGCTTTTTCCGCTTCACCAGCAGCTTGTTCAAGGCATTGATATAGGCGCGGGCCGACGCGACCAGGGTGTCGGTGTCGGCGCCCTGGCCATTGACGCTCTTGCCGTCTTCGATCACCCGCACGGTGACGACCGCCTGGGCGTCCATGCCCGCCGTGACCGCGTGCACCTGATAAAGCTGCAACGTTGCCTCGTTCGGAACCAGCGCCGCAACCGCCTTGAAAGTAGCGTCCACCGGGCCGTCACCCTGGGCAGTATGCGATTTCGTCTCGCCGTCGATTTCCAGCTCGATCGCGGCCGTTTGCGGCCCGGTCGTGCCGGCGACCACGTGCAGCGAGACCAGGCGAATGCGGTCGTTTTCGCGGCCTTCCTCCTCGACCAGGGCGCGTAGATCCTCGTCGAAGACGTCTTTCTTTTTGTCGGCCAGGTCCTTGAAGCGATGGAACGCATCCTCGAGGGCGTCGCCTTCCAGCGGCACGCCGAGCTCTTCCAGCTTCTTGCGAAAAGCGTGGCGGCCGGAATGCTTGCCCATCACCAGCTTGGATTCCGCCAACCCGACCGATTCCGGCGTCATGATTTCGTAGGTCTGCGCCGATTTCAGCATGCCGTCCTGGTGAATACCCGATTCATGGGCGAATGCATTGGCGCCCACAATTGCCTTGTTCGGCTGTACCGCAAAGCCGGTGATCGTAGAGACCAGGCGCGACGCGCGCGTGATGTGCTCGGTCTTGATGTTGGTGTGGAATGGCATCAGGTCCTGGCGCGTGCGCAGGGCCATGACGATCTCCTCGAGCGCGGCGTTGCCCGCCCGCTCGCCCAGGCCGTTGATCGTGCATTCCACCTGGCGCGCGCCGTTCGCCACCCCTGCCAGCGAATTGGCCACCGCCAGACCCAGGTCGTTGTGGCAATGGGTTGACAGCACCGCCTTGTCGATATTCGGCACGCGGTTGAACAGCATCGCGACAATGGCGCCGAATTCCTCCGGCATCGAATACCCGACGGTATCGGGAATGTTGACGGTGCGGGCGCCGGCATTGATCGCCGCCTCGACGGTGCGGCAGAGAAAGTCATGGTCCGACCGCGTTCCGTCCTCGCAGCTCCATTCGACATCGTCGCAGTACTGACGCGCCAATGTGACGCTGTCGGTCACCGCCCGCAGCACCTCTTCCGGCTCCATCTGCAGCTTGACCCTCATGTGCAGCGGACTGGTCGAGATGAAGGTGTGGATGCGCTTCCGCGCCGCCGGCCGCAGCGCCTCGCCGGCGCGTTCGATGTCCTTGCGGCCGGCGCGGGCCAGGCCGCACACCGTCGAGTCCGTCACCACCCGGCTGATGGCCTCCACCGCCTCGAAATCCCCGCGCGAGGCGATCGGAAACCCCGCCTCGATCACGTCCACGCCCATCGCTTCGAGCGCTTCGGCGATCCTCAGCTTTTCTTCCTTGTTCATCGACGCGCCCGGCGACTGTTCGCCGTCGCGCAGCGTCGTATCGAAAATGATGACGCGCGCCGAGTCGGCGCCGCGTCCGTCGTTCCGTTTGGTGGTCATGTTCCGTTTCCTTCGATTCCTAGCATGTGACCCCGTAACAGGTTGATCCCCTGGGCCCTGTCGACGCGGCAACGCCGCATCGCCAGGTCAGGGGCAGCTAAGTCGAAGAAGCGCGGCGGACCGGCGCGCGCCCGACCGCCCGCACACAAACCCGGCCCCGCCGAAGGCGGGTGCGGGCAGCTGTACGATTGTTCGATTGGTCCGGTTCATGCCTAGCCAGGGGTTCACCCCATTCTTGACGGGGTGCACCCCGCATGCCGGGGACCGCCCCACACTCCGGGATCCCCGGATGCCGCGCCACGACGGCACCGGCCTCGGGTCCGCCATTGATTCCAAGCCGTTAGGCCGGAACCGTTCTGCCAAGGGTGAACAATACCCGAAACCCGCAGCGGATTCCTCAGTTTTCTACTGCGAATGCGCACCCGTCACGCCGCCGCCGCGGCCCGGACGCAAACTCGCCCATTTGCGATGGGACATTTGCACCGTGATCAAAACCCCACCGCCGCTTGTCCCCCGCCGCCGCCCCGGGCGATCGCCGCCGCGGTTGCCGGACCCGGTGGAGGCGAGTCTGGGCCGTCGCGCCGCGCGGCTGCTGCACGCGGTCATCGAACGGGCGATGCTGGTGCACGTCCACGCCCACCCGTGCATTCTGGTCGACGCGACGCCGGAACTGGTGGAGGCGCTGGTCGTGTTCCAGTCCGCCGCCGAGGACCTGGAAAGCAGCCACGACGCCGAGGACGACGATCCCGCCGAGGAGTCCGAAGCGGCCGCCGGTTGCGCCCACCCCTAGTTTTTCGCCTTGTCGACCAGCTTGTTCTTGGCGATCCACGGCATCATGCCGCGCAGGCGTTCGCCGACTTCCTCGATCGGGTGCTCGGCGGCGCGGCGGCGCATCGCCTTGAACGCCGGCTGGCCGACGCGGTTTTCCAGCATCCATTCGCGGGCGAATGATCCCGACTGGATTTCCTCCAGCACACGCTTCATTTCGGCCCGCGTTTCGTCGGTGACGATTCTCGGTCCGCGCGAATAGTCTCCATATTCGGCGGTGTTCGAAATCGAGTAGCGCATATTGGCGATGCCGCCCTCATAGATCAGGTCGACGATCAGCTTCACTTCGTGCAGGCACTCGAAATACGCCATCTCCGGCGCGTATCCCGCCTCCACCAGCGTTTCGAATCCGGCCCGGATCAGGCTGGTCAGGCCGCCGCACAGCACGACCTGTTCGCCGAACAGGTCGGTCTCGCATTCTTCCCGGAACGACGTCTCGATGATGCCGGCGCGGCCGCCGCCGATCGCCGCGCCATAGGACAGGCCGATCTCATGGGCCTTGCCGCTGGCGTCCTGGTGCACCGCCAACAGGCACGGCACGCCGCCGCCGCGCTGGTATTCCGAACGCACCGTATGGCCCGGGCCCTTCGGCGCGATCATGAACACATCGAGATCGGGGCGCGGCACGATCTGGTTGAAATGAATCGAAAAGCCATGGGCGAACGCCAGCGCCACGCCTTCGCGCAGATTGGGCGCCAGGTCCTGGTCATACATCGCGCCGTGATGTTCGTCCGGCGTCAGCACCATCACGACATCGGCCCACGCCGCCGCCTGGGCGACGTTCATCGACTCGATTCCGGCCCGCTTGGCCTTGGCGGCGCTGGGGCTGCCGTCGCGAAGCGCGGTGACGACGTGCTCGACCCCGGACTCTTTCAGATTGAGAGCGTGGGCATGCCCCTGGCTGCCGTAGCCGACGACCGCGACCTTCTTCGACTTGATCAGGTTCACATCGGCGTCGCGATCGTAAAATACCCGCATCGGTCTCCTCCGGTTGGGCGGCCAGGGCCGCCGCTACATCGCCTTTGGACCACGGGTGATCGCCACTACCCCGGTCCGCGAAAGATCCACCATGCCCAACGGGCGCATCAGCCGCACGAACGCATCGAGCTTGCTGGCGCTGCCGGTCATTTCAAACACGAACGATTCGTCGGTGGCGTCGACGACGCGGGCGCGAAAGATTTCGGCGATCCGCAGACTTTCGACGCGCTTGTCGCCGCTGGCGCGCACCTTGATCAACGCCAGCTCCCGCTCGACGCTGGAATCAACCGAAAGATCGGTCACCGTGCGCACCGGCACCAGCCGTCCGAGCTGGGCCATGATCTGGTCGATCACCGCCTGGCTGCCGGTGGTGACGATGGTGATGCGTGACAGGTGCTGATCGGGGTCGATTTCGGCGACGGTCAGGCTTTCGATGTTGTAGCCGCGGCCTGAAAACAGACCGATGACCCGGGCGAGCACCCCCGCCTCGTTGTCCACCAGCACCGCGATCGTATGCGGCCGCGCCTCCGATTCCGTTGCCATGCCGCTGCGCCCGGCTCAGGCCGGCATCGTGGCGTCGAGCTCTTCCGCGTCGACGCCCTTGGCGGAGGCCGCATCCAGCCAGATTTCGTTGTGCGCCTTGCCGGCCGGAATCATCGGGAAACAGTTTTCGTCCGGATCGACCTCGATGTCGGCGATCACCGGCTTGTCGCTGTCGATCATTTCCTGCAACACGCCGTCCAGGTCGGCGGGTTTTTCGGCGCGCAAGCCGACGGCGCCGAACGCCTCGGCCAGTTTGACGAAATCGGGCATGCCGGTCATCAACGTCTCCGAATAGCGGCCGCCGTGCAGCAGTTCCTGCCACTGGCGCACCATGCCCTGGTAGTGGTTGTTCAGCATCAGAATCTTGACCGCGGCGCCGTGCTGCACCGCCGTCGACATTTCCTGGATGTTCATCATGAACGAGGCTTCGGAAGTGATGCAGTACACCGGTCGGTCGGGGTGGGCGATCTTTGCGCCGATCGCCGCCGGAAAGCCGTATCCCATCGTGCCGAGACCGCCCGAGGTCAGCAGGCGGTTGGGCTTGTCGAAGCGATAGTATTGCGCCGCCCACATCTGATGCTGCCCGACGTCGGTCGAAACAATGGCGTCGGTATCGGCGGTCATCCGGTACAGCCGGTCGATTGCGTACTGCGGCTTGATGATCTTTTTGTCCTGGTCATAGCGCAAGCAATCGCGGGCTCGCCATTTTTCGATTTCCGCCCACCACGCCTTCAGCGCGCCCGAATCCGGGCGGCGGGTGCCCGACTTCCAGACCTTGATCAGGTCTTCCAGCACATGGGCGACATCACCGAGGATCGCCACGTCGGAGCGCACCGTCTTGTTGATCGATGACGGGTCGATGTCGATGTGAATCTTGACTGAACCGGGGCTGAAGGCGTCGAGCTTGCCGGTCACGCGGTCGTCGAACCGCGCGCCGATGTTCAGCATCACGTCGCAGCCGTGCATCGCCAGGTTGGCCTCGTAAGTGCCGTGCATGCCGAGCATTCCCAGCCACTGCTTGTCGGAGGCGGGAAACGAACCCAGGCCCATCAGCGTCGTCGTCACCGGAAACCCGGTCAGGCGCGCGAATTCGGTCAGCAGCTGTGAGGCGGCGCGGCCGGAATTCACGACGCCGCCGCCGGAATAGACGATCGGCCTCTTCGCCGACGACAGAATCTCGACCGCCTCGCGAATGCGGGCGATGTCGCCCTTCAGTTTCGGCTGGTACGACTTGTGGCCGGCGCGTGGCGGCGCCTCGTAGGCGCACTCGTTCAGCATCACGTCCTTCGGCAGATCGACCACAACAGGACCCGGCCGCCCGTTCGTCGCGACATAGAACGCCTCGTGCAGGATGCGGGCGACGTTGCGCACATCTTTCAGCAGATAGTTGTGCTTGGTGCAGGGCCGGGTGATGCCGAGCGTATCCGCCTCCTGGAACGCGTCGTTGCCGATCAGATGCGTCGCGACCTGGCCGGTCAAACAGACGATCGGGATCGAATCCATCAGCGCGTCGGTCAGACCGGTGACGGTGTTCGTCGCCCCCGGACCCGATGTCACCAGCACGACGCCGGGCTTGCCGGTCGAGCGCGCGTAGCCCTCGGCGGCATGGATTGCGCCCTGTTCGTGGCGCACCAGGATGTGGCGAATGCGGTTCTGCTGAAACAGCGCGTCATAAATCGGCAGCACCGCGCCGCCGGGATAGCCGAAAATGACGTCGACGCCCTCGGCGGCCAGGGTCTTCAGCAGTATTTCGGCACCGGTCATCGTGGGCGCGGTCATCGTGTCTTTCCCAGAATCGAGGCGGATCGGGCACAATTGCAAAACCGCCCAGGGCACCGGCCACTGAACGGTTGCGTCGCGGCGCCGCCCCGGCTGCCTCTCCACCAAGGCGGCGCGGGCCAACCTAGACGGTCAGTTCCGACCGGTCAACAGAAAATCTCGAATAATTGGAAAGATTCTTTCGTCGAAACTTCCCATAAATTGCGCGGGTGAGGCCGCCGGAACGGGCGTCCAATCCGACGTCTGGGTGCGGAACCAGGTGGTCTGGCGCTTCGCATACCGCCGCGACGCCTGCCGCGCCCGGGCCACCGCGTCGGCGATCGACAGCAGCCCGGACGCCGCGTCGGCGAATTCCCGCACACCCACCGCGCGCAGCGCCGGCAGCCCCGGATCCAGCCGTTGCGCCGCCAGCGCTTCGGCTTCGGCGATCG
>JAQBXG010000040.1 GCA_027625125.1 Pseudomonadota bacterium | reverse complement strand
CAGCCGTCCAATGCGGGATTCGAGCACGGTCACCCGCGCCTCGGCGCCGAGCGCCATGCGCGCCGCATTGAAGCCGACGACGCCGCCGCCCAAAACCACCACGTGGGCCGCGGCGACGCCGGGCACGCCGCCGAGCAGCAAACCGCGCCCGCCCCGCTCCAGTTCCAGCGACATCGCCGCCGCCTGGATCGCCATGCGTCCAGCGACTTCGGACATCGGCGCCAGCAGTGGCAGACCGCCGCCGTCGCCGGTGACCGTTTCGTAGGCGATCGCGGTCACGCCCTTGTCCTGCAATGCGCGGGCAAGGTCCGGCGCCGGCGCCAGATGCAGATAGGTGAACAGGGTCTGGCCCGGGCGAAGGAGGTCGAGTTCCGGCGCTAGCGGTTCCTTGACCTTCACGACCAGATCGGCCGCGAACGCCGCCGCGGCGTCGGCGACAATCGTCGCCCCGGCGGCCTGGTATTCCGCGTCGGCAAAATCGATCGCAGCGCCCGCGCCGGATTCGACCAGTACCGCGTGACCGGCGTGGGCCAGCTCGGCGACCGACGACGGCGTCAGGCCGACCCGGTACTCCTGGGGCTTGATCTCGCGGGGCACGCCGATGCGCATGGCGCAGCGTAGCGCAGAATCGCAGTCGCCGCCGCCCTGTCCTGGGTGGCGGCGATCGGCGACCGCGATTCAGAGAGCCGGGGTCAGGCTTGCAGCGTGTATTCGCTGCCGTCGGGGTTGGTCAGGATCGCCGTGACCCGGCCCGCCCGACGGACGATCTTTTCGGCCGCGTCGCGGGGAGTCACATACAGCGCCGTCGAAAGCGCGTCGGCGGTGGTCGCCCGCGGGGCGACGACCGACACGCCGATGTGGGTCCATGCGCTTTCGCCGATACGCGGGTCGAACAGATGGTGGAAGCGCCCGGCGCGGTCAAACTGGGTGCCGTAGCCGCCGGATGTGGCGACCGACATATTGTCGAGGTTGATCGTGCGGGCGGTGCTGTCGGGATTGAGCGGGTCTTTCAGCGCCACCAGCCACGGGCGGCCCTCGGGATGGCCGTCGAGCGCCCGCGTCTCACCAAGCGACACCAACACGTTGCTGATTCCATTCTCGCGCAAAAGGTCGGCGACCTTGTCGGTGATATAGCCCTGGGCGATGCCGTTCAGCGTGATCTGCATGCCGGCGCGGTCGAGGCGCACAAACAACGGGTTCACATCGAGGCGGCGATAGTCGACCAGGCGCAACGCCGCATCGATGTCGGCCCGGGCCGGCCCGTCCTTTGAATCCGGGTTTTCGCGGAAGTGGCCGCGATACAGTGTCCACAGCGGCTGCACGGTGACATCGAAGGCGCCGTCGGACATTTCGCCGTAGCGCTTCGCCTCGGTCAGCAGCGCCAGCATGTCATACGACGGGCGGCTGAGGCGGCCGTCGCGGTTCAGCACCGAGATCTCGCTGTCATCGATCTTCAGGCTGAAAATCTGTTCGAGGCGGCGAATCTCGTTCACCGCCATGTTGACGATGCGTTCGGCGCCCTCGCGCGAATAGTGGGCGAGGTTGATCGTCGACTGGGCGCCGAGCGCGTAGCCTTCCCACGTGTACATCGTCGCCTCGGCAGCGGCGGCGCGCGATGAAACGCCGGCCAGCGACAACCCCGCCGCCGCGCCGAAGATCGAGAGTACGCGGCGGCGCGAAGCCGCCGGACCGCCGGATGCGAACCCATGTATGTTACGCGCCATTCCCCAATCCTCCTATTCGGCGGGCTGTGGCACCGGCGTCATTCCGCCGTCCGCCGCCTGTTCTGCGTCCCCTGCCAACCGCTGCCCGCGCCTGCCCGCCTAGGCCGTTCTTTCCCCGCGCTTGCGCGCCTGGGCCATTCTTTCCCCGCGCTTGCGCGCCTGGGCCAGGGGCGGGCACCGGTAGGCGTCATGATACTCCGCCTGGCAGTCCAGGCAGTAGAAACATTCGTGCTCGATGATGCGCCCGTCGGGGGCAATCGCCCGGTACACACAGGTGCGTTCGCACAAATGGCAGCCGCCCAGAGCCTTGCTTTCGGGCGTGGCGACCGCCGGCGTGCCGCATTCCGGCCGCCGGCGCAGGAAGCGGACGGCGTTGAAGCGGCCCAGAACCGCCAGTCCGGCCCCCAGCGGGCAGACGAAGCGGCAGTAGGCGCGCTCGACGAACAGCCCGACCGCGAGCACGCCAGCGGCATAGGCGACGAACGGCCAGTCGCGCTGGAAATGCGACGAAATGGCGGTCTTGAACGGTTCGACCTCGACCGACGTGACCATCCAGTCGCGGGACAGGAAGGCGACCGGAATCAGCACGAGCCAGACCGCGTATTTGACCCACCACAGCCGCTGGTTGGCGCGCTGGCTGAGCTTGAGTTGCGGAATACGCAACAGGCCGGCGAGGCGCGACAGGAACTCCTGCAACGCCCCGAACGGGCACAGCCAGCCGCAGAACAGCGCACGTCCCCAGATGAACAGCGATACCAGCGTATACGCGGCGACCATCACGATCAGCGGTTCGGTCAGGTAGAACGTCCATTCCAGGTCCGAAAACGGCGCCTGGAAGTAGACCAGCAGATTGATGACCGACAACTGGGCATTGGCGTACCAGCCCAGCCAGCCGAACGTGAAGGCGAGGAAGGCAAGGCGAACGACGCGATAGAACCGGCGGTGGCGGGTGAACGAGTCCTGTTTCCACAGCAGCAGCGACAGCACCACCAGCGCCACCGCGAGAACAGCCACATCGCCCCGCTGGTCGACCCAGACCTGCATCCACAATGGCAGCGTGGCGACGCCGGTTTGTTGCGCGGCGGCCACCGAGTCGTCTTCGGCCCGCAGGATGAATGTTTCGGGCATCCGGTAATCGACCACGAACGGTATCGTCACCCGGCCGCCGTCGGCGGTGGCATGGACGAGCAACTGAACCGAGAACGGGCGCAACGGATCGAACGAGGGATCGCGGATGCCGTAGACACCGGAGCGGTTGTAGACCGGGCTGCCGGGGTTGGCCTGGAACTGGGAGCGATACAGGTAGTCTTCGCCGCTGAGATGAATGACGTGCCCGTCCTGGACCAGGCGCAGCCGGTCAAACAATTTGCCATACGCAGCGTGGCGATAGGTCGTGCCCTTCAGGTCATAGGCGCCGCGCGCGGCGATAATCAGAAACTGGCCGCCGGTTTCCCGCAGATAGCGTTGGTATTCACGAGGCGCGATGTTCTGGCCGATCCCCGGCGCGGTGCCAAGGGCGACGAACATGTCGATGAACAGCTCGTCCGAAGCGCCGAGCGGAGTCTCGAGCTCTGCGTCGGCATAGCCGTTGCGGGCGAACGCCGCGGCGACTTGGCCGTTGGTCAGGCGCAGGTCGGCGATGCCGCCGATTTCGCGCAGCTCGGCCCACGCCAGGGATTCGAACGCCTCCATGTCGAGTACCGGCGGGCCGGTATAGGCGGCGGCGTCGCGCGTGCGCAGAACCTTGCGCGCCGAATTGATGACGCCGTCGCGCATCAGGGTCGCGGTGATTGTCGCACCCTGGACGACGTTCGGCTGGAGTTCCGGCGTATAACGGTTCCAGGCGTGGACGGTGTTCAGCGAGTCGAGGTAGCGGGTCAGCCGCGCGAGCGGCACGCCCTTGTCGATGATCGGTTCGTGATGGTCGATCAGTGCGGCGACGCCCATCACTTCGCCTTCGTTCATGATGCCGGCGATCAGGTCGAACGGCGTGCCGCCATAGCCCGAATACCGGCCGGATTGCAGCGTCGAGATCAGAAAGCCGATGTTTTCGCCATCGGCGTTGAAGACCGGCAGCGCCGGCGGCCGCCCGACCGCCTTGCCGATCGTCACCGCCTCGCCGCTCTGCCAGACGCGGGCCAGGAACTCGGGTGTGATGCGGGCCAGCACGTCTTCGGACCAGTCGGCGCGGGCCGTGTGTGGCCAAACCCCAAGGCCGACGACCAATGCCGCCACGGCCAACAGGCGCGCCCGACAAGACAATGCAATCGAAACCCGGTGCCGCATGCGCCCACCCCCGACATGGGGGACCCGTACTACCCGCCAAAGTCCGGCCCGCCGGATTCCGCCCCGCCGAACGTCGAGCCGTCAATGCCCGGCGGACCCACGCACCCGCACTACCCGGAGGCGGCGCGACCCGGAACCATATGCCTTGTCGGTGATGCGCGCCAGCGCCGTCCGGCGGGCGGGCGCCTGCCCTAGCGGCCGCGGGCGATGTGGCGGAGCATGCCGCGCTGTGGATCGTATCCGACCGCCGCGGCGACAAAGAACACCGCCGTGCAGCCAATCACCACCCAGAACGACACCATCTGGAAGTCGCCGTAGGCGGCGAAGCGGATCAACTCGATGCAATGGGAGAACGGGTTGATCAGTGCGACCCAGTAGATGTAGTCGGCGCCGACTTCACGCAGCTTCCACAGCGGGTACAGGGCCGGCGAGACGAAGAACATCGGAAAAATCACGAAATTCATCGTGCCGGCGAAGTTTTCGAGCTGGCGGATATAGACCGACAACAACAGCCCCAGCGACGATAGCAGCAAGCCGCCGAGGAACAGCGGCACAAAGATATACAGCCAGCCCGTCCACGGAATCGCTGCGCCCAGGTTCGGCATCAGGAAGCTGAAGCCGAAGGTGATCAGCAAAAACGCATAGGCCTGGCCGACGCTGAGGAAGGTCGCCGCCATCAGCTTGAAGAACAGCAATGCCCAGCGCGGCATCGGCGCCGTCAGTAGCAGGCGCATCATGCCCATCTCGCGGTCGTAGACCATCGAGAGCGATGACTGCATGCCGTAGAACAGCAGCACGATCCCGAGCAGACCGGGGATGATGTATTCCTGGTAGGTCACGTAGGTCGTATAGGGGGGCACGATCGAGACCCCGAGCAGGCTGCGAAATCCCGCCGCGAAGATCACAAGCCAAAGGATCGGCCGCACCAGGGCCGAAGCCCAGCGCCCGCGCTGTCGAATGAACTTTCCCCATTCGCGCCAGGTCACCGCCCACAGCGCCAGCAGCGAATGCAGCAGCCAACCAGCCCGGACCTCCGATACCGCCGGCTGAGCGCCGGCATCGATCGCCTGTACCGTCATGTTTGCCCCCTACATCCGGCAGGTCGATTCCGGCGCGTCGACGCCGAGGGTATCGAGGTCATTGATCGCGTGTTCGAACTTTTCGATCGGTGCGCGGGCGATCACCGCATTGTGTACGCTGACGAGAATGTTCTGGCGCAACTGGTTGTTCCACGGTCGGTAGTCGAGCTGGAAGCCCTTGTAGCCATCGAAGCGGAGCTGGTCGCTTTGCAGCATTTCGCGTACCGGCTCGAATTCGAAACTGCGTGAACGCAGGACCGCCTGGGCCAACGACCGCACCGCGGCCCATGCGGCCCAATCCGGGCCGAGCATGAAGCGGTCGGCATGGTCGAAGAAGCGGCTGTTGAGCTGCGGCGCGCCGTGGCGTTCAAAGGTCCAGTGCCACCAGTCGGGGGTCAGACCCGACGTGCCGACGACGGGGCGCGAGCGAGTGACCTGGTACGGAACATAGCGTCCGAACTCGCCATCGGTATCGGCAATGAATACCACGTCGTAGTCGCGGGTGCCGCCGGTCATCAGACGCACATTGTTCTGTTCGCGTTCGCGCGGGTCGTTGGAAAGCACGAATTCGTGGTTGGCAATGATGTTGGCGCCGTTCCGCCGCACCGACCGTTCCAGCGCCGCGACCATTTTCGCGTCGTCCTCGAGCGGGCCCTGGAGCACCAGCATCCGGGTCCAGTTCTGGAACACCAGGTACTGCGTCAATGCGTCCATCAGCATGTTGTAGCTGGGCGCCGTGTGCATCAGATGCGCGGCGCAGTACTCCGACCGCAGCGCGTCATCCGGCTCGACGACGTTGAACAGCATCACGTCCTGATTCGCCGTGGCCGCCGTGACCGCCTTGATGTCCTCGGCGCCCAGGTCCATCAGGAAGAAATGAATGCCGCGGTCTTCTTTCGTTTGCAGGATCCACGCGGCGATGTCGTCGACGGTTGTGCCGGAATACCGCACCAGTTCAAAATCCTGGCCGGTGAACTGGCCGATCGAATCCGCGTCGATAATGCCAAGCTCGGCCCCTTCCCACGGGCGGAACTTGGGCACCGCCGGGATGCGCGCATAGACGAATTCGCGCGCATAGCGCGGGTCGTCCTCGATCTCGACATAGCCGATTTCGAACAGCTGCATCGGCACGCCCTGCGCCGCCGCCGGCGTGACGACGGCGGATGCCAGCAAGGCGACCGCGGCCGCAGCCGCGGTGGTGAAGGCCCGGAACATCATCGTTGCGCCTCAGTTGCCGACCGGCGACCAGCCTTCGCGGTCGTCGATTAGCGGAATGTACGGCACGCGGCCGACCCGCACCGATTTCAGCACCCGGCGGCTTGCTTCGTCGATCACCGAGATGTCGTCGGACAGCCCATTGGCGACGAGAATCGTCGTTTCGTCACGGGTGATCGTGATGCCCCATGCCCGCGAGCCCACAAGAATGTAGTCGGTGATTTCGCGCGTCGCGATATCGACGTAGGCGAGGTGGTTGGCGCGGCCGAGGGTGACGTACGCGCGGGTGCCGGCGGCGTTGAGTTCCAGCCCCACCGGCGTCACGTCGACCTGGCGGAATCCCGGCGGCAGGAAGTTGATGACATCGGTGACCTGGTAGCTTGCGATGTCGATGATATAGACCTCGCCCGAAAGTTCGCACGACACCCACATTTCCTTTTGGTCGGGCGTGATGCGGATGCGGCGCGGGCGGGTGCCGACGATGACGTTCGCGGTGATGATGCCCTGTTCGACGTCGACGCGGTGGACCATGTCGGCGACTTCGGAGGTCAAATATACGGTCTTTCCGTCCGGGGTCACCATCACGCCCTCCGGCTCCGCACCGCTGGGCACCTCGTGCTGGAGCACGCGGTCGTCGACGTTGATGATCCACATCGACGAATCTTCCTCGTTGGCGATGAACATCAGCTTTTCGTCGGGGCTGATCGTCAGTACTTCGGGGGAAGGCCCGGTGGGGATGCCGTCGACGACCCGTTGTTCGGCGACATCAATGATATCGACGACGTCTTCGTCGCCACAGGCGACGTACAGCAACGAGTGTTCGGCGTTGAACACCATGCCGCGCGGCCGCCGGGACGTCGGGATCTTGTTGGCGATCTCGTAGGTCTCCGGCGCGAGCACAGTGACTTCATGCGACTTTTCGTTGCTGACGAACGTGAATCCGGTCAGCGCGCCCTGCGCGGGGCGGGACGCAAACGGAGACAAGCCAAGCCCCAGCCCGGCCGCCGCCGACGTGGCGGCCATACCGCGGAGAAGCTGGCGTCGACCGGGAATCAGGCCCCGGTGGCCGAACCCGCGCAGTATCTGGTTTCGAAACGACATTGGATAATACTCCCGTTGCGCGATATGTGCGGTCAGCGGACGATGAACGTTCCGACCATGCCCCGTCCCTCGTGGCCCGGAACATAGAACGAGTAGTTGCCGGGACGGATCGGCACGAACCAGACCTGCAGCAGGCCCTCGTCGTCAAACTCGAACTGGTACGGCGCGCCGAACATATGGATTTCCAGATCGCCGATCTTGACCTGGTTGATCCACGAATTGCGCCACAGGTCCGGCGCGGCGACCGCGAGTTCCTCGCCGGCCGCGGCCATCGTGATATCCCAGCGGTAGTACTTGCCCGTTTCGAGCGTGTATTCGGTGTTGGACATCGAAAGATCGGAATTGAGCGTCAGTTCGAGCCCGGTCGGACGCGAGGCGAGGTTGCCCTCCGCCACCGCCGCGCCTGCGGTGAACCCGAAGATGGCGAGTGCCGACAGCGCGGCGAATACGATCCGTTGCATTGCGTGTCTCCCTTTCAGATTTGAGAGCCGCTGCAAATTCGCGCGGCTCTTTCAGATTTGCGAGCCGCTGTCCGTTCGCACGGCCCTTTCAGATTTGCGAGCGGCTGCTCGATCCCGGATTTGCGAGCCGCTGCCCGGTCCGGGCGGCCCTTTCGTTTTTCCTATACCAGCTATAGGCAAGCCCCGTGCCAGTCCGGCCGCCGATCTCGCCTCAAACTTCTTCCTTCGATTTCAACCACTTCTGCGCAGACGATTCTCCCCGGCGATGGTCGTCGTCCGGAGCTGGTGGCTAGAAACAACCACCAACCCCGGACCGGCGCCGCACTGGGTGGGAGGAATCGTGCGTCGCCTGACTACTCGATCGTCCACTCCACGGTCGCGCTTTCGCACTCGACCTTGATCGTGCTGCGTGTGGTTTGCACGGGAACGAACCACCAATGGACCGCCCTATCTCCGGGGATCTCGAGGGCGGTAATCGCGCCCTTGATCTCGGCGATCTTGCCACCGTCGGTGTCCCACACCTCGATCTTGCGGGTGAACACCCGGCTGGCGAATCCGTCGGGTGCAAAGTCGGCTTCGTCGTCGTCGGAGTTGAGGATCGTCAGGTCGTAAAGCTTGCCTGTCTCGAACGTCATCGGTGCCGGCTGGCAGCGGCCGACGTCGAATTCAACCGGGATCGCCTCTTGAAATGCGAGGTTTCCGGCCGCCAACGCCGGTCCGGCAAAGAGTGCCGCAATTCCGGCGAGAAAAACGTTGTGCAGTCTCATGGCATTCTCCTGGTAAATGGTTGCGTGTTGCGCCGCCCGCAGTGCGGAACGGCGAGTGAAATCGGCGGTTACGATCCGTCGCCAAGCGCGGCAAGCGCCTTGGCGACGGCTTCGGCTGCTTCGTCCATCTCCAGGGCTTCGAACGCTTCCTCGAGGGCATCGAGGCAGTCGGCCCAGTCGCCACCGTCCCGCGCTTCCAGAGCTTCGTCGAGTTCGGACTCGGCCTCGGTGCGTTGGTTGGCATTGCCCGCACCACCGTCGAGCGCCGCCACGAGATCGGCGATGCTCGAATTGCAGACCGCACCGCCATCGATCGCCGCGGCCGGGGCCATCTCGGCGGTTTGTTCGTTCGCGCACGCCGCGAGACCTGCGAGGGCAGCCAGCATGGCCGCGGTTGCGATACGTTTCATCAGTGTCCTCCCGTTCCGCCGCCAGCCGGACCCGTCCGCGCGGCTCTTTCGATTTTCCAATACCCGCTATAGGCAAGCGCCGTGCCAGCTCCCGCCGCCGCCCGGAGCGACTTTATTGTGTTGGATTCCAATTGGTTACCAGCTGGCTGCGGCAGTGGCATACGCCGCATGTCCGGGGATGTTGGCTACTGGTAGCCACCAATGCGGCGCAGCGCCACCGCGTCCGCAGCGATGGCCGGGGGCGTCGAAGCGGATATACTCGGCCGCCGTGGCAGGAAACACAGGGTTCTGATGACGGGGGTTTGGTCGCGGGCGTTGGCCCGGCGCGCAATGGCCGCCGCAGCCATGGCGGCGACCGTTGCCGTGGGCGGTCCGGTCGCGGCGCAGTACACCCACGATCCGTTTTTCACCGACACGGTCCTGCTGAGCCGGGCGATAGGGCTGGAAATGACCGAGCGCCGGCTGGTGCTTGCGCTCACCATACCACCGCCCGACAACTTCCAGCTGATCGAGCAGATGCTGGCGATGACGCGGATCGATTGCGCGCGGTTCGGCAGCACCCTGGCGGCGCGCGACCCGGAGTTGGCGCGGACGTTGTTCGCGGCGCTGCAGGAGGTAGAGATGTCGATCCGGATGGGCGCCGACGCCGCGCGGGCGGCGGCGGCGGCGCTGCCGCTGGTGGCGCGTGCATATGAGCTTCTGGTTGATCCGGCGATGCGCGAGTCGCCGCAGTTCAAGGCAGCCGTGATGGCGGAGCTGCTGCTGGCCGACGGCGGCGTGTCCGAAGGCTATGAAGAAGCGGTCTGGGAACCGTGGTCGTATGCGTCGGGCTGGTCGGCGCTGCAACGCATCGATGCGCTGTGGCGCGACGTGGCGCCGCTCGCCACGCCCGCGCGCCGCGCCTACGGGGAGCGGGAGATCGACGCCCTGCACGCGCTCTATCCGCAGCCGCAGCCGCCGCAGCCGTTCGTCGGCCGCAACCCCGAGGAGGCGGAGAACCCGTCGCAGTTTCTGGTCGGGTTGCTGGAGGAAATCACCGACACCAATCTGTACACGGCCCGCGATCTGCCGCGGCTGGCGGCGCACCTGCGGACCGTGCTCGCGCCCGCCTGTGAGTCCTATGACGACGCCGGCATCGCCGCCGAGGTTGTCCGTGCCGTCCATGTCCAGTGGGACACCCACCGTGGCAACCTGATGGCGTTGATCGCGCCCGAGGTGCAGACCGCCGTCGACGCGGCATTCCGAGGGCTGATCGTCGTCGAGGTCGACGACGACGAATTCGGACCCCCGGCGCGAAAAGGGCCGTTCGTCGGCGAGGGCGGCTTCGCCGCAACTCTCCCGGACCCGGCCGCCGCGTGCCGGGAGCTGTTGGCGAGCCTGGAACAGATGCGACGCGCGGTCGGCGGCTGAGGGAGCGGCAGGCGTTGATGCGGAACATGATCCTGATCGCCGCCGCCGCCGCGGGCCTGGCGCTGGCGGCCTGGGGCATGCTGTCGCTGTCGCAGCGACCGCCGGAGGA